>VFKY01000160.1 GCA_009885275.1 Verrucomicrobiota bacterium
ACGCCCTCGTCGCTTGGTTTTAACTACCAACGAACAACAAGGCTTGAGACAAACCTTCTACTTTGCAAAACAGGCAAACTACCACCTCCAGGGCAGACGGTCGTGAAAGGCAAACCGCAAAGAGGTCAATCGCTCCGGCAACCCTCGCAGGTAACGCCACCACGGAGTTATCCTTCCTTCGTCACGATCTGCAATGAACGCTTCGCAAAGAGGATGCTGCTCATCGCGGCAAGGCAGTGTTCAACAACCACTATCATCAGTGCGCTTCGCGACCAATGCTATTTTGGTGGTTCAGCTTCTTCATTGGTGTCTTGACTGCGCCTTCGATGCTTCCAAACACTCCAGCCAATGCCTGCAAATGTGTAGCCGATTCCAGCGAGACATATGGCATCAAATCCAGCATAATGCACAGATGCTGCCAGTAGTCCTCCAAGGGAAAAGGATACGATGAGGAAGAATGGGACGCGAATCTTCCATGCTGGGACATCATATCCGCGCATACGCATTCCGAGAGTAACCCCGAAATCTGTCATCATCCCCGTCAAGTGTGTAGTCCTGAGAACTATCCCTCTGTAATGTGTAGCTAATGAGTTCTGAATCCCGCATCCGAGCGCAGCCAACCCAATGCTAAGCAACGGGATTCGGCCCACTGAGAAAAATGCAATCAACAGCAAAACGCCGATTCCTGTGATCGTGCGGCCATAAGGACGAGAAATATTCAAGGTCGGGTGATGAATGACAAACCCTGCAAGCACGGCACCGAGAAAAAACCCTGTGGCTGCAACACCTACACGCCAGAGATCAGGAACCATTGATGGTGACCATCTGGCAATGTTCATGGTCATCCTAGCAATATCTCCAGTAAGATGGCTTACAGAAGTGCCTGTATGCAAGACCAGGCCTGTGTTTGCGAAGGCCGCTCCGAAGGAAAGACCGCATCCGCCACTGAGAATGAGTTTGTGTGTCTTCATTTATTCCGCCGAACGTTCAAGTTCAGAGACGACCAGCCTACGAGCCACAATCGCAAACAAGGCAACTATGGTCGTTCTCTGTAGCGCTTGGTTGAACGAAGCCGCTTCGCGGGACTTAACATGAAGCGGGGTTTGGGGTGGCATTGGGGGTGGTAAAAGTTTGGCGATGCGCTGTGGGTGTCGATCTATGATACCCTCACCATCCCATCCATTAAACACGTTCGTCCGTTTCATCCAACTTAAATCTCTCCGTGAGCGCACGAAAGAG
>VFKY01000254.1 GCA_009885275.1 Verrucomicrobiota bacterium
AGTGCTTCCAACTTAAGCCGATGCCCAACACGCTTCTCAATATCCAAAAGGATGTCAAAACTACAGATTTGTTCTTGCAACTCCATCACCGTATAACCCATGAGAACACCGTAATCGAATCCGATGTGATTAAACCCCACGACTAGATCCGCACGGCGCAACTGATCAATCAAAGCTTGTACGGTGTCTTCTGTGAAAATATAATACTCCCCAGTCTTTGTGCTGAAGGTGCAACCGACAGACATGCCCATTTGTTGCTTATTATGCCAGCCACCAACGTCGTTCGCGGTGCGCTGGGTTTCTAGATCGAAGTAAATGATGTCGCGGGCCATGCTGTGAATTTTGACTGCCATTAACACCGAGCGCTCACTTCGGCAAGCTTTGCATCTGTTCGATCAGCTCTTTACTCAAGGCCATGCTGAGAGCCATACTCAGAACCATGATCACAATAACTCCCGCCAGCACTGCGTAACGCCATTTTTCAAGTTCGCCATGAACCACCGTGGACTTACTGGACTCATCCCAAGGAGTCACCCCTTTCTGCACTAATTGAACGCGCCACCAAGCCATCGCAAAGAGATTGACGATTGGAAGCAACAAAGCGACGCCTTTCACAAAGACTTGAAGCGAGCGCCACAGAGCTTGTTCATAGGTCAGGAGTCCGCCGTCGTTTCTGACCACATGGATACGCATCAAAACTCTGCCCGGAGTAGTGCCGCGCCATGAGAGCATCCACGCCTCAATTGGCGCGTAGCATAAAAAAACAAGCGAATTAAGGGGGGCACCTGCGAGTGCTATTTTCAAAATCCATTCCAGTTTTTCCTGGGGAAGAAGCAAGCTAAAGAGAAACCATACCAATCCTCCAAACCACATATAGTCGAGCGCTCTCGCCCAAAAACGAAACCATGGGCGAGGTTTGTCAAAATTCAGACCTTTCTCTTCAACAGTCTCATTGATCGGATTCGATTCTTTTTCGCCATCAGGCCAACAGCCTTCGAAATCAACTAACCCACCAAGAGTCTCCCAGTCAGAAAGTCCTTTACGCCAGCAAAGTGTATCGCGAGGTAATTCGCCATCCCGTATACGAGCAATAAGGGAAAATTTGGAATGCGGTCCGCTTTTTTCACCTTCAATGGAGAGGTGGTATTCCATTATTTTGCATGTGATCTGACTGCTTCTTCGCAACTACATGCGATAAACAATACGAGCTTTATCTCCATCATAATGGGACATTTCAAGTCTGACTTGATCGCCAATAACCAGACGAATAAATCGTTTGCGCATTTTTCCCGAAATATGCGAGAGCACTTCATGACCGTTACGAAGCTTCACTCGAAACATAGTGCCAGCCAAAACGGCACTGACAACGCCGTCTAACTCAATGGTTTCATCCTTATTGTCGGATCCTTCTTCACTCGTGCTAACCCGCGGTGGTGGAGCACCGCGAAATCCTGCGCCGCGTGGACCGCCGCCACTACGTCGAGCACCACCGCCACCGCGAGGACCGCCGCCGCCGCGTCGAGGACCGGCACTGTGATGGCCGCTACCACCTTGTGGTGAATCATTTCTTTCCGAGTGATTGGGCTGTGGTGTCATAAGTGAATGAGTTCGCCTAGTGATAAGGGACGCTCAACATGCTGTTTTTTTACCCACTGACAAGAGGAAAATGGAACAGCTTATCTCACATGAACTTCACAAGTCACAGGTTGCCCTTTTTGCCACTCCGTGCTAACGCCCCTTTCATGAAGAAATACTTCGCGGAATTCCTCGGCACTTTTGGCCTGATCTTTGCCGGCACAGGAGCCATTATCATCAATCAAGCCAGCCATGGAGCGATTGGACACGCAGGCATAGCGCTGACCTTTGGGCTGATTGTTCTCGCCATGATTCATACCTTTGGAGATGTCAGCGGGGCACACTTTAATCCCGCGGTATCCCTTGGTTTCGCCATCGCACGACGCTTTTCGTGGAGTAATGTTCCCGGCTACATTGGTGCCCAACTCCTTGGAGCCTGTGGTGCTAGCCTAGTATTGCGATTTCTATTCCCTGAGAGTGAAACTCTTGGCGCCACCCTGCCATCGGGAGTCTGGTCGCAGAGCTTCATCATCGAGATCATACTCAGCTTCTTCCTGATGCTCACCATTCTGAGTGTATCGATTGGCGGGAAAGAAAAAGGTATTACCGCAGGCATGGCAATCGGTGCCGTGGTAGGACTCGAGGCTATGTTCGCAGGCCCCATCAGTGGAGCTTCCATGAACCCCGCACGTTCTCTCGCGCCCGCATTAGTCAGCGGACATCTCGATCAGATCTGGATCTACCTCACCGCGCCTATCATCGGTGCCCTCCTTGCCATTCCCGCCTGCATTTGTGTTCGTGAATCTGAGTGCTGCGGCGCTAAATGTAAGGCGTCTTCATAATTCTTTTCATGTCCCAACAAACCGCGCCTCTCATTCTTGTTCTTTGCACGGGCAACTCCTGTCGTTCTCATCTGGCGGAGGGTATTCTCCGCGCTGCGTCAGGCGACAAATTACTAGTCGCCAGTGCCGGATCCAAACCTGCGGGTTATGTTCACCCTCTGGCGATCAAAGCCATGGCCGAGATTGGTATCGACATCTCCGATCATCACTCAAAACATCTCGATGAGTTTTTGTCACATGACGTTGAAACAGTCATCACCGTCTGCGGCAATGCTGATCAAGTCTGCCCCATGTTTCCCGGTCAAATAAACCGGCATCATTGGGGCTTCGATGATCCAGCTCATGCCACAGGCACTGAGGAGGAGCAGTTGATAGTTTTCCGTCGTGTACGCGATGAAATTCAACGCGTCTTCGGAGCATATGCTGCGGGAAGATTGGATGAGGCGGCTAAAAGCGTTTTGTAGGGCG
>VFKY01000107.1 GCA_009885275.1 Verrucomicrobiota bacterium
AAACTGTCGTCACTCCGCTGGAGAAGCTTGATCTTGATGTGCCTCGCGGCGAGTTCCTGGCTCTCATGGGACCATCCGGTTCCGGGAAAACCACCCTCCTTAACCTTCTCTCAGGCATCGACTCACCCAGTGACGGCTCGCTCGTTATCGCTGGGGTGGAACTTGCCGGACTCGCACGTCGCGATTTGACCAAATGGAGGGCCAGACATGTCGGATACATTTTTCAGCTCTATCACCTCGTCCCGGTGCTGAGCGCCTTTGAAAACGTGGAGCTGCCTCTACTGCTGTCTTCCATGTCGCGTTCTGAACGGCGTGAACGAGTTGCGTCTGTGCTTAACCTGGTGGGACTTGGAGATCGCATGGATCACACTCCTTCGGAGTTGTCTGGTGGGCAGGAGCAACGAGTTGCCATTGCCCGCGCCTTAGTGGCTGATCCACCTCTTCTGGTGGCGGATGAACCTACAGGTGACCTTGATCGGGAATCAGCCAACCACATCCTGAACTTGTTGCAACAGCTCTCCAAAGAGCACGGCAAAACGATTGTCATGGTCACGCATGATCCGCGTGCTGCCGAGTCGGCATCGCGCACCTTGCATCTGGAAAAAGGGAAGTTGTCGGAATCCGTATGAATGCTTTGCTCAATCTTCTCCACCTTTCCTGGAAACAACTGACGCGGCATCGAGTGCGTTCTTTGCTCACCGTGATCGGAGTCGCTTCCGGGATGTTTTTGTTCACTGCTGTAGAGACGATGCAGCGCTCGCTATCAGTAGCCACGGAGGCTACGGCGGCTGACACAACACTTGTAGTGTATCGCCAAAACCGCTTTTGTCCCTCCACCAGCCGGTTGCCAGAGCACTACGCCGATGAAATCCGCCGCATTGAGGGGGTAAGGGAAGCCATCCCCGTGCAGATTGTGGTCAACAATTGCGGAGCATCGCTTGATGTCATCACGTTTCGAGGCGTCCCGGAAGGTCTGCTGATTAAGTTTGCACCGGAAATCACGGTCATTGCGGGAAGCCTCGACGAATGGGCCAAGCGTGATGATGGAGCTTTGCTTGGCGAAGTCTTTGCCATGCGACGGGGTTTAAAGCCGGGAGATCGATTCGACGCGGCAGGGGTCAAAGTTCATGTGGCCGGTGTGATTAGATCCCCCTTCGCGCAAGACAACAATGTGGGCTACGTGAAGCTGCCATTCTTGCAGCAAGCCTCCCGCGCCGGGCTGGGGGTAGTCACGCAATTTAACGTGCGTGTTCACAGAGCCGCCGATCTGGAACGAGTGGCCAAAGCCATTGACGAACGCTTTCGCACTGATCAACAGCCCACTGACACCAAACCAGAAAAAGCTTTCTTTGCCGAAACAGCTTCCGAATTGATTGAGCTGATTGGATTCACTCGATGGCTCGGTGTTGGAGCAGTACTGGCAGTGGCCGCGCTGGTGGCCAATGCGTTGCTTCTCATTGTTCGTGGCCGGGTCAAGGAGAACGCGGTGCTGCGAACTCTCGGCTATCCAGGAAGAGCGATTGCGGCTCTCGTGATCAGCGAAGGCGGATTGTTAGGCTTCTTTGGTGGTCTTGTGGGAGTTGGCTCGGCTGCCGCCTTCCTACGCTGGCAGAGCTTCACATTAGGAAATGAAGGCCAAACCCTGGCAATACAGCCAGATGCCATTGTCGTAGCGACTGGCATCACCTCCGCCCTGATGCTTGGCATCGCCGCTTCACTGTGGCCTGCCTGGCAAGCCATGTCTCAATCCATTGTCAAAAACCTCCGTAGTTAGCATGCTCCCATTTACTTACGCCGTGCGGAATTTGTTTCGCTCTCCCAGCCGTCTCGTTCAAACCGTAGGTGGAAGCGCTCTTGTAGTCATTCTCGTCATGGCTGCCGTGGCCATCAACGACGGCATGAAGCGTGTGCTCGCTGCTTCTGGTTCGGCCAGCAACGTCATTCTGGTTGGCGCTGGATCAGAGGAAAGCATTCAGCGTAGTGAGGTGCCAGAAAGCAGTGCTGGTATTGCCGAAGCGGCCGTTTCCGGCATCACGGAGAAGCTGGGGGTTCGAGCGGTTTCCAGCGAAATACACTACATGAACTATCTTATTTTTGAAGATGGGCACAAAGCACAAGCATTGCTGAGAGGGGTCACACCGCAAGCCCTGCGAGTTCATCCGGAAGTCAGACTTGTGGCAGGTGGCTTTCCAAGTTCCGGGGAAGTCATGGTGGGTCGTCTTGCATGGAGAAAACTGGGTGTCGGAAAAACAACGCTCGTCCCTGGAACCAGTGTTACGCTTGATGGAATGAAGTTGCGTGTTTCGGGTGTCTTTGCCGCTCCCGGAACCGTGTTGGAATCCGAAGTATGGGCGACTCTTGGAGATCTTCGTGTGCTCTCCAAACGAGAGACACTGTCCTGCGTCGCTCTGAAACTGGAGAATGCAGAAGACTTTCCTGATGTTGAAATTTTTACCAAACAGCGTCTGGATCTGGAGCTTAGCGCTCTACGTGAAAGCGACTATTACGCGCACTTGAACACTTTTTTCCGTCCACTCCGTGCGATGACCTTGCTCACCGCAGGCCTGATTGCCATTGGCGCGATTTTCGGAGGAATCAATACTTTGTATGCCGCCTTTGCTTCCCGTGTCCGCGAAATGGCTACGCTGCAAGCCATTGGTTATAGTCGCTTTGCGCTCCTTGTAAGTCTCGTTCAAGAGAGCACTTTGGCCTGTCTCACAGGCACACTAGTGGCCTCCCTTACCGCGATATTTTTATTGGACGGTCAAACCATCCCGTTTTCCATAGGAGCTTTCACGCTGGAGATCAGTCCGAAAGTCGCTGTTACCGGAATGATCACAGGATTGCTTTTGGGAATCATCGGCACACTGCCACCAGCCATTCGCTGCCTGAAACCTGCCCTTCCTGTGGCATTGCGTTCTTCCTCTATTTAACTCTAACCATACAAATACAGACCATGAAACCAAACTACCTCGTTACCTGCTGCCTCGTCCTCGCGACAACCGTTCTCTGGGCCGAAGAACCTAAAAGTGAAGGCCTAAAGAAAGTGTTCGCGACTGACCCGTCAGGCAAAGCCGTCGCCATCCACATAGCCCGTGCCAGTGCCAAGCCTGGCCAAACCATTACCCTCAAAGGAAGGGTGATGGGAAACATCAAACCGTTCGTTGAGGGGCGCAGTATTTTCATTTTGGGCGACACCGAAACACTCAAAGCCTGTAGCGATAATCCTGGCGACGCCTGCGAAACACCTTGGGACAACTGCTGTGATTCCCCTGAAGCAATCAAACAAGGCACCGCAACGATTCAGATCGTCGATGCCAAAGGCAAAGTCCTGAAAGAAGGCATAGAGAACGTCAATGGCCTGCAAAAATTGAGCTATGTGACGGTTTCCGGGACTGTAGCTCCTGGCAGCTCGCCTCAATTGTTATTGCTCAACGCAGACGCAATCAAGGTGGAGGAACTGAAAAAGAAATAGATAGAACGTTCGTTCCAAACCCGGGCTTGATCGTCATCGGTCAAGTTCCGGGGTGGCGAGTTGCGTACTGAGCTCGTTACAGCAGCTTTGTCCCTTTTCCCCCGGCATCTTCATGTGACAGGCTTGTCGTTTTAACAAATGATTGCCTGATAGGGCGAGATTCCATTTCGGGGCAGATGTTGACCCTTAAGCTGAAGATTTGTTACGAACGCTGCCAAGAATCGGCTTGGCATGAGGGGGTATTTTTTTGTTTTGTTTAGGTAGGGATGCCAAGGATCAAAATGACGAGCCTCGTTGCGGGCCGTAGCGGGTTCCTCCTCTGCAAGCTCGCGCTCGCGTTCTTTTGCGTTATGGGGATTCTTCCAGTGCAGGCCGCTCCGAAAGTGATCGAGGCCATCACTTTCGATGTCGAGCAAGGACAGCTCTATGTTCCCATGGAGGATGCAGCGCGGGAACTGGAATGGAAGATTGAGCGCTATTCAAAAACAGTGCTCTTCGGACCGCAAAAATTGAAGTTTGCGGCGGCCTCGATGAGGCGGCTTCTGGATGGAACCGAATGGGTGTCGGTGGCGGATCTCCAGAAATCGGGAGCGGAACTGGCGACGGCTCAGACAGGAAGACCGCTCATCGTGCTCCATGGTCGATCGTCTTTTGAGGTGGTGAAAGCCGTGAAGCGGGTGGAGGTGGATTTGACGAAGCAACAGCAGTCGGCCTAGGAAGGGGCCTGGCTGGTGCTACAGGCGCATATCATTTCCGGTCGTTATCCCAACAGTACGCCGATGGGAGAGTTCACTGCCGTCCCCTACAAGTCGGAGATGCACTTCTCAAAAAAATACAACAACGCCCCGATGCCCTGGAGCGTGCAGTTGAATGACCATGTGTTCATTCACGGGTTCAGCTCCATCCATCGTCATTCGACGAGGGATTTTTTTTGTTCACTGCAAGGTGTTTCATTTGGAGGGTATTTTCTATAAAAGCGGAGCGAGTCTAAACTCGCAGGATTTGCCGATGTAATGCCAAGCGACACGGAGTTAAATTTATCTAATGGAGTTAGGATTCTGATATGAAAGACTCATCCAAGACCACGCCACCCTCTGAAACAGACGCTCCGCTGCAACGTAAGTTGGGTGCGAACCATAGTGAAACCGCTGCACGTCCGAGAAAGCACGACAATAATTTCAAGCAATCGAAAGACATTCGGGAGGATCGCGGTGTTCGCCAGATTAAGACAGGCCGTAAGTGAGGCTTGGTATTTTTAAATCATGTTCAAGTTTAGAAAATGGCCTTTGTTTTTGAAAATAAGTATTTCAATAATCTTGGCCAACCACTTACAATCACTCATGAGCACTTATGGATAGTATATCCTAGATTGCTCTGAGGAGATTAATCTCTGTAATTGGACTTCCAAGATCAAACAGCAAAGCCATGAAACACTTGTTCTCCATTCCTTACGGATTAGTCGCGCTCTTGATACTGTCATCAGTATTTTTAAGCACCGGATGTATTAGTCAGCCCTTGATCTCCAGTGAAAATAATAAAACTGAGCGATTCGTTAAAG
>VFKY01000362.1 GCA_009885275.1 Verrucomicrobiota bacterium
CGATGGGTAGAAAAGCCCAGTGTTTTTTTCCTGCCTCCATATCAACCCCTACCTTGGCGACAGATGTTCCTTCCCGCGGATCAGGCGCACCCATTTTCACCCATTGTTCCAGTGCTGCTATTTGTTCCTGAGTGAGTGGATGCTTGGGCGGCATTTGAAGGTCTTTGTCGATGCGTCGCACCGCTTTGATCAGCAGGCTATTCTCCGGATCACCCGGCATGATCGCGGCTCCATGGTCGCCGCCTTTTTGCCACCCGGCTCTGGAATCCAAACGTAAGCCATTTTCCTGTTTCTTTTCGCCATGACACTTCTGGCAATTTTCGATGAAGAGCGGTCGAATCTTGGTTTCAAAGAAGACGGTATCGTCCGCTGCTAAAGCAGGAATAGAAAACATGAGTCCAAAAATACCTACTAGCAGAAGGTCATAGAGAGAGGTGAGTTTATTCATGGTGTTGCCCCTTGTTTCATATTCACGCGAGAATGTTTTTTAGGATTTCTCCATGAACGTCAGTGAGACGGAAATCACGACCTGCATAACGGTAGGTCAGTTGCTCATGATCGAGCCCCATCAGATGTAGAATGGTTGCATGGAGGTCATGCACGCTTGTTGGATTTTCTTGTGCGGCGAAACCGAACTCGTCAGTGCTGCCGTACACGGTTCCACCTTTGATACCGCCACCTGCCATCCATGTGCTAAAGCCATAGTGATTGTGGTCGCGGCCCAACGTAGCCGCGTTGCCACTCATTTCGACGGTGGGCGTGCGCCCAAATTCTCCACCCCAGATGACAAGTGTGTCTTCCAACATCCCGCGTTGCTTGAGATCGCTAAGTAGCGCGGCGATAGGTTGGTCGATCTCGGCTGCGAGTTTACGATGACCCTCCTCAATTTTTGAGTGATGATCCCAGGGTTGGCCAGCTCCGTGCCAGAGTTGCACATAGCGCACACCCCGTTCCAGCAATCTTCGGGCAATAAGTGTTTGCCGACCATGCACGCCGCTTCCGTAGAGGTCTTGGATATGCTTTGGCTCGTGGGAAATATCAAAGGCATCGGATGCGGAAGTTTGCATACGAAATGCTAACTCGAATGATTCGATGCGGGCATCGAGTCGTGGATCAATGCGTCCACGTTGATGCTCAATATTTATCTGCCGTAATAGATCGAGTTGTCGTCTTTGTGTATTCGCATTTGCATGGGGGCTGTGGATGTTTTCGATGAGTTTGTTCACTGCGGTGTGCTGTGAATCGACGTAAGTTCCTTGCATTGCGCCTGGCAAAAATGCGGATTGCCAGTTCTCTGCGCCTTTTATCGGGAAACCACCGGGACACATCGATACAAAACCAGGAAGGTTTTCATTTTCACTGCCGAGGCCGTACATGAGCCATGATCCAAGGCTTGGACGCGTCTGCACTGAGTCGCCGCAGTTCATCAGCATGAGTGATGGTTCATGGTTGGGAACCTGTGCATACATGGAGCGAATCACCGCGATGTCGTCGATGTGTTGTGCGGTCTTGGCGAACAGTTCGCTCACTTCAATACCACTTTGTCCATAGCGTTGGAATTTGAATGGTGAGGGGAATGCTGTGCCGGTTTTTCTTTCGGTGATGAGAGTTTGTGGTAGCGATTTACTTGCGTATTTCAGCAATGCGGGCTTTGGATCAAACGTGTCCACATGCGATGGTCCGCCATTGAGGAAGAAGTGTATTACTCGTTTTGCCTTGGGGGTGAAATGCGTGTGAGGTGTTGCTGATGATGCATAAAGTCCCGATTTCTCTGACAACAATCCAGCCAAGCCCAACATGCCGAAGCCAATGCCTGAGCGCTTAAGAAAGTTACGTCGCGAGAGAATTGATGATGGGTATTTCATAGTGTTCGTTTAATCGACAAACATGAATTCATTTGAGAGCATGAGCACCTGTGCGAGTTGTTCCCAAGGCGGAAGTAGCGTGATGGTGTCAGCGTCGAAATCCTTATTAGCAAACCATGCCTGGTCAGCAATGTCACCACCAGAGCCTGCACCGCCGCTGAGTTTGATCATGGGTGACCAGAGGAATTGATCGCTATTCAGGCCATCACGAATGTCCACAATGAAGTCGAGCGTGTCGCTTTTGTTCATGGCGATGGTTTCTAGATTGATCTGTTCGGTGGACTGATGCAACGAGGTGGAGCGGAGCAGGCCACGTTTGTTATGACTGACGAACGCACGAATGCCGTCGCCGGGTTCAGGTTCGTGGATGAGTGATGAGGTGAGTGTGTAGTTGCCGTCTTGTGGTGCGATCCAGCGGCGGACGACGGCGTGTTGACGATCATTACCAGGGTGGCCACCTGTAGCGGTGATCTGTACCCATCCTAGTTTCTCATCGGGCCAGTTATCTCCTCCTTGCCAGGCGGAACCATTGAAGTGAGGAAGGCTTGTGAAGCTCTTTATGCGTCCTGTGGCTTCATCCCATTCACCGTAGCCATATTGCCAAGCGTTGGGTTGTTTCGTTTGAGCCAGCGGAGCGCTATCGAGTTGGACGAAGTTGAGCGCGGATTCCATTTCATGCTCTGTAGGGGTACGTTGATACAGTAATGAGTAGAGATGAGAGATTTTTGATGCCGCATCGCTACCTTTGAGACGTTGAGTGATGGCGCTGGCGCGAGAGGCGATGAAAGGGTGATTTAAACTGAATAAGGCCTGCTGGGGCACAGTGGTTTCATTGCGTTGTGGTATGGAGAGATCTGGATTAGCAAAATCGAATGTGCGCAATACGGTCGGTAGATTTTCACGATCGACGAGAGTGTAGAGTGTTCGGCGCGTGTTTTGTTTCGCGAACAAACTCTCTGGTCTGCCACCCATGATAAGATTGAGTTCACCCGAGGCGGCGAGCCATGCATCACGCGCTTCTTCGAAGCTGAGTCGATGAGGATTCATCCGCCAGAGCAGGCGATTCTCGGGATCGAGTTGATGCACCTTTGTCAATTCAATCGCGTCAGAAGGACTGCCGGAGCGTTGTTGATAGGTTTGAGATAACATGATGAGTCGGTGCATTTCCTTGATGCTCCAGCCAGACAAAGTGAAGTGCTGGGCGAGCCAATCGAGCAACTCTGGGTGACTCGGTATCTCGGCGCGTTTGCCAAAGTCACTGGGGGTGCTTACGAGTCCGTGGCCGAAGTGATGCTGCCAGACACGGTTCACCATCACGCGGGCTGTCAGTGGATTGCTTGGATTGGCTATCGCTTGTGCGAGTTCGAGTCGTCCGCTTCCGTTCACAAACGGTTGTGCGTTCTCTTCAGAAAGAACCTGTAGGAACTGACGCGGAACTTCAGCACCTTTTGTGAGGGGGTTGCCACGTGTGAAAATGCGAGGTGTGCTCGGTTTACTGCGATCAACGAGGATCGTAGCCTGCGGCGGAGCATCAGCATTTTGCATGAGCCAGCGATCTACCTCGCCCTGAAGCTTCCATATTTCGACGACGGTGGAAGCCGTGAAAAACATTTCGGTATTTGCGATGTGCTCGTCCGGAACGTAACACGGTGAGTCTAGCGTATACAAAACACCGCGAAGTCGCTCGTCTGCGGTGTTTGGCAGAGCCTTGGCGTCAGGTTGTGATTTCAAGAGTGCACGCCATTGTTTTTCGATGTCTGCAAAAAGCGTTCCGTATCGAGCCGCGGCTTCGTGAAGATCTTTTATTACGCCTTTGCTTTTGAGGGCATGCCATTCAGCGAAGATCGGGTCTGTGCTCTTTTCATCTTCACTAAGATAGCTTTTCCAACGTCGTACGAAGACAGGATTGATATCATTTAAATCAAGGAGTTGTCCAAATGCCTCTTCCGGATATTTCTCAAGTTCAAGCTGGGCGATGAGGTGTTCTTTTACAGTGGCCCGTACTCGAGCGGATTGCTCTTCTCGACGAGTGGCCATCGTTTCACGCAGTTTTTGTTCGCGCACATTCCATTCCTTTTCATACACCGTTCCTTTGGCTAAACCGCAAGGCACAACTTTTTCAGCGCTGCTTTGGAAGACACCATAGAGGGCGTAATAGTCGCGAGTCGGGATGGGATCATACTTGTGATCATGACAGCGTGCGCAGGCAGTCGTGAGTCCTAATAGACCGCGTGTTACAACGTCGATACGGTCATCGATAATATCGTGAGTCACACCGAGGAATCGACGTCCCAGCGTAAGAAACCCCATGGCGGCGAGATGGGGGGAACCTGCTGGCTCAATCTGATCCGCGGCTACTTGAAGTTGCACGAATCGGTCATAAGGCATGTCATCATTCAAGGCTTTCACCACCCAGTCGCGATAGGACGTGGCGTGAATCCACATCTTCTCTTCTCGAGCATAGACGTAGCCTTTGGTATCGGAGTAACGAGCCACATCCAACCAGTGTCGTGCCCAGTGTTCTCCGTAGTGTGGACTTGCCAGCAGTCGCTCGATCAAGCGCGCATAGGCATCCGGCGCTAGGTCGCTGACGAACGCTTCGACCTCGGCGGGCGTTGGGGATAGTCCTGTCAGGTCGAATGTCGCACGGCGAATCAAGGTGAGTCGGTCTGCTGCGGGACTTGGTTGCAGTCCCGCACGTTGAAGTTTTTCGAGGATGAAGCAATCGACAGCGGAATGACTCCAAGTATTGATGGCTAGCGTGGGTGGTTGTGGATGTCCTATGGGTTGAAAAGCCCAGTGTTTCCTGCCTTCCGTCATGTCGATCCCTTTTTTGGCTGCTGATGTTCCCTGCCGCGGATCAGGGGCACCCATTTTCACCCATTCTTCTAGGGCTGCTATTTCTTCATCCTTGAGTGGATGTTTGGGTGGCATTTGCAAATTTTTATCAATGCGGCGCACCGCTTTGATCATCAGACTGTTTTCAGGATCACCCGGTTTGATGGCCGCGCCATGATCGCCACCATTTTGCCAGCCCGCTTTTGAATCCAAGCGTAAACCGTTCTCTTGTTTTTTATCGCCGTGACACTTCTGGCAATTTTCGATAAAGAGAGGGCGAATCTTGGTTTCAAAGAATGTCGTTCCATCCACTGCTGGCGCAGCGTGTGCCATCGCGCTCCAGTAAAGCGCAACTCCAGCTATTTTGAGTGATGGGAGGACCTTCGTCATTTAGGGCAAATTTGATAAGCGTTTCATTCGGGCAACCATTCCCGCCAGGTGGCCATTTCCATCTTCATGGCGGCCTCAGCTTTTTGTTCACTGCCACTGCACAAATCGGCCAGAAGACGCTGATGCCCCGGAACGGTGAGGTTGATCGATGATAAATGTCTTTGGGCTTGTTCTCGATGTGACTTCGCCAGCCAGACTTCTATTTGTGATCGAATAGTTCTCCAGCACGCAGTCAAAGGGCGATTCCTTGCCGCTTGAATGATCCGCGCGTGAAAAGCCACGTCGAGCAGACTTAATTCGGTCAAATCATTCGCGCACTCCTGTTCGCGAATCATAAGTTCAAGTTCTTTGATATCTTCTTTGGTTATTTGCTGCACCACCAAGCGTGCGGCCATCAATTCAAGAGTGGAGCGCATCGCAAACAGAGGTTCGAAATCTTCCTCTGAAAAATCTCTTACGCGACTCCGGCCGCGATGATCAAACTCAATCAAGCCCTCCTGCTCAAGCTCTATGAGAGCCTCACGAATAGGCACGCGACTGACGCCGAGTTGTGCTGCTAGGCCGTCCTCAGGTAATGGGGAACCAGCGGGGAGCTCGCCTGCGACAATGGCTCGCCTGAGTCTTGAAGTGGCATCTTCGGCCAAGCTCCGACGCGAAAGCGGGGAAAGATGTAGTTTAGGGCTTTTGGTAGGTGCAGTGATGGTCATGGAGTGCATTTATGTGTACTGTATACAGTGTTCAATGTTATAATACACCTCTGATTTGAAGTTCTTTCATTTTTTCTTGAATCCTTCTACTAGTAATAAGCAGGTAGATATTCTGGATGGATCAGGGGCATTTGTATAACTTGCGAAAGAGCACTGCCTTACGCTTCGTTGCATCATGTCTCCCCTGTAATTTTTTACTTGTCAGTCTCTCATATCAAATAACGATTACTTATGAAATATCGATTTGCCCTCACTGCCCTTACCGCTTTTTCAACTCTTGCTTCCGCCGCCAATTGGCCGGGTTTTCGTGGCCCCAATCATGATGGATCGAGCCCTGAAACTGGGTTGCCAGAAAAGTTTTCGAAAACGGAAGGGGTGAAGTGGTCTGCTGAGATGCCTGGACCTGCGGCCTCCGGTCCTGCGATATGGGGCGACACTGTGTTCATCAGTTCCTCCAATCCCACTACTCAAAAGCTCATCGCGATGGCGCTTGATGCGAAGACTGGAAAGGTAAAGTGGCAGAATGAGGTAACGGATGGTTACCAACACGATGATCGGAGTAATCTGGCTTCTCCCTCTCCCTGCACCAATGGTGAGCAAGCGTTCTTCCTCTATGGCACTAGTGTTCTTGCGGCCTATGATTTTTCGGGGAAAGAAGTTTGGAAGCGTGATCTCGGAAAAGATTATGGCCGATTCGGTACTCAGTGGACTTATTCCAGCAGCCCGGTGCTTGATGGCGGAAAGCTTTATGTGCAAGTATTGCAACGCAATAAGGCCTTTGATTTTCATGGCTTACAAAAAGGGGAACCCAATGGGAAGAACGAAAGTTACATCCTTGCGTTAGATCCGAAGACAGGAAAAGAAATCTGGCGGCAGGTGCGTCCTAGTGAGGCTCAGGAGGAATCGCTGGAGGGGTTCAGTAGCCCAGTTTTCCACACGCATGAGGGCAAACGTCTTATGCTTATCTCTGGTGGAGATACTCTTACGGGGCACAATGCAGAAACAGGGGTGGAACTGTGGCGCCTGCCTTCCTTCAATGCTGCGAAAATTGCTCATTGGCGCCTTGTGCCATCACCGGTGGCTGGAGATGGTATCGCTTTGGTTTGCGCTCCTAAGAAAGAACCTGTTTACGCGATGAAGCTTGATGCTTCCGGTACTACCCCAGCAGTATGGCAGTCCGATGGTAAAGAGCTTACGAGCGATGTCAGCACTCCGTTGTTTTACCAAGGCAACTTTTACGTTCTCGACAGCGATCGCAAAACTCTGTCACGTGTGGAACCCAAGACGGGTAAGGTTATCTGGCGCGGTGAGTATCCCACTCGCATCAAGATCGAAAGTTCACCGACAGGGGCTGATGGTAAAATTTATGCGGTAGACCAGCTTGGTGGCGTTTTCGTAGTGAAAGCAGGTGGAGATGCGTTTGAGTTGTTACATCAAGCTTCCTTCGGGCTGGAAGGTGCGACCGCCACCAATGGCGATAAAATCGTTCGCGCAGCCATTGCGGTGTCGGATGGGTGTATCTTCATTCGCGCTCAGGATCGGCTTTACTGCATTGGTAAGTAAATCAGTTGTCTCTGGCGATCGATGCATTTTGTAGGACGAGCGCTCTGCTCGTTGAATGCGCTATTTAAATTACGCTTATGAAATCTCGTCTCGTCATGTTTCTGCTCTGCACGGCAACCTGTGCATACGCTCAACTTGGCCCCAATGGTGCCACCGCTTCCTTTCTTGGGAGTCTTCCACCTAAGCCCACGGCTGACATTACATCTGAGCA
>VFKY01000405.1 GCA_009885275.1 Verrucomicrobiota bacterium
GGCCAGTGATCCCACAGTCAAGAAACCCATGATCGACATAACGGCCAATCTCCTGCGCACGGAGCAGGCGAATTTCCAACTCAGCATCGTCTACGCTAGGACGGTAGGACCGGGAATTGACGATGATGTTGTAGCCCGCACGCTTGAAGAGATCGAGCGTGGGATCCTGCAGGCTGCCTTTTGGCAAACCGATACGAAGGATATTTTTGGGAGCTACGGCCATGATGTGATTTCAGAAAAGAGGGGGCGCAGCATACATAAGCGATCCCTGTTGGCGAGAGGAATTTTACAGAAGATAGGTACATCAGGACGTGGCTATCTCTGTGAGCGCAAAGGTTACCAACCCAAGGCCGATTTTGGCAACGCCCGCAACATGTCATCCATTAATTCAATACCACCATGAATACGACCCTTCTCTCCCCGCACATAGGACGGAGCCACTTCCCCCCCATTGAGGTACTCCCCATCTAGGAGGGAGTGTGAACCATGCACACGCACAATCCACTGCGGCACACCTGTATTTGGTGGCAAAATAGACGCTGCGCTCTCCACCAAGCCATCATAAGGACCAGGGCGGCGGCGCCTACCTTCGCAAGATTTTGCTAGATTGTGAAAGAGCCAATCTTTGTGGGTAAATCCATCTTCCCCTTCAGGCAAGGCTGGGTAGTTAATACAATTTAGATGAGGGGCATACGCGCGCAGTGATGGGAGATTCGGATTCGACCAAGGGTCATATGAAATGGAGCTGAGATCGTCGAAACTATGGAAAAGTTTACCACTGCGTAGATTGAGATAGGTTCTAAATACACAAGCGCCGATGTCATGATCGTGCGCGGCCCAATCTGCCACACATGAACCACGCAAAACTCCGGAAAAATTCACAAAAAGACGAATTTTCTTCTGCTCTCTAATTGAAAGCTGTTCTGCCGGTCCAGTAAGAAATCGGACCAAGTCATAGGCTCCTTTTGAAAATCCTATCAACATGACACGATCCACCTGCTTCATGTCTTCACGTAAGTAATTGGCGATTGCCTGTGCGTTATCATCAGCAGATCGTCGATCTTCCGTTTCGATCGCGATCGCATGGAATCCCCGACGCCTAAGTTCTTCCGCCACAGCACGAACAATTGGTGGGGAGTCCCCCTTATTTTTCTGGTAGCCCAGCATAAGATAAACGCCTGTCCTCTTCCTTTGTGAGTCGCTCAAATGCTCGACGGCATCAGGATAAACGAAATCCTTGCGCGCATTCACCTGCCAGATGCGTTGCTCAAAAAAATTGCGAGCATCATCTTGTGATTCCATCGCTTTTTCAAGCTTGTCTCGAGCTACCGCTTTTCCACTTTCCGCAGTCCATTGACGAGCCACATAGAGCAAGTCTTCTTTCTTCTCTGCAGCAAACGACACCAGAGAAAATACACCCAACCACAATCCCATCAGGACGGTCATCATGCGTTGTAATCGGGTGGGCATCATTTTTCTTTCTTTCAAATCGGCACTTTATATATCATCAGACTTTTTTATGTCCACTGTGTCCATGCTGTAACAAGCATTCCTCTTGCGCTTTGCCCTCTCGCCAGTATGTAACGCGTCGCTTTTCCCATAAGCGAGACTCGCGATTTCAACCCTCGTTTTTCATCAAACATTAAACCCAAACCCTATTAAGCACCTGCTGATGAACACCGCCACCTTATCGAAAGCCGCCAACGAAGCCCGTGGTCTTGCCATGGACGCAGTCCATAAATGCTCCTCCGGCCATCTTGGCCTGCCTCTTGGTGCTGCTGAAATTGGGGCTGTGCTCTTCGGTTCGGCTCTAGAATGCGATCCCACAGATCCAAAATGGCTTAATCGCGATCGCTTTGTCCTCTCCGCTGGTCACGGCTCCATGTTCATCTACTCATGGCTGCATCTCGCTGGATATGATTTGCCCATCGAGGAAGTCGCCAACTTCCGCGTGCTCCACAGCAAAACCCCCGGACACCCCGAATTTCATGAAACTCCCGGCGTAGAATGCACCACTGGACCGCTCGGACAAGGCATCGGCAACGCTGTCGGTTACGCTCTTAGCAGCAAGATGGCGGCTGCCCGTTTCAACACCGCTGAACACACCATTATCGACAACCATGTCTTTGCTCTCGCCGGCGACGGCTGTTTGCAAGAAGGTGTCGCCCGCGAATCCGTCGCCTTTGCCGCGCACAACGGACTCGATAACCTCATTCTCATTTTTGATTCCAACGATGTCACGCTCGACGCGATGGCCAAGGTCACTCAGAGCGAAGATACCCACAAAGTTTTTGAAGCCCTCGGTTGGGATGCCGTCACCATCGATGGCCATGATCTCAACGCCGTAAATGATGCCATTGAAACTGCCAAGAACAGTCCCAATGGCAAACCTAAGATCATCATTGCTAAAACTCTCATCGGTAAAGGTATTCCCGAAGTCGCCGGAACCGCCAAAGGACACGGAGAAGGTGGTGCCAAGTTTGTTGATGCTGCCAAGAAAGGCCTTGGTATTCCTGAAGGCACCCATTTCTATGTCAGCGATGAAGTGAAAGCTTACTTCGCTGATCTCAAAGCCCAGCGCGGCGCCGCTCATGCCGCTTGGCAAAAAACCTACGCGGCATGGTCCACTGCCAATCCAGCCCTGAGCGCCCAGCTTGAAGCCGGCATTAAATATGATTACAGCGCCGAAGACCTCCTCAAGCTCGTTCCCGAGTTTGCTGCCGAAAGCAAAGCCGCCACTCGCAACAGCGGTGGAGATATCTTCAACCACATCGCCAAAGGGGTGCCGAACGTCATCACCGGCAGCGCTGACCTTTACGGCTCCACCAAAAACTACATCAAGGACGGCGGCGATCTCTCCGCTTCCAACTTCACCGGTCGCAACATCTGGTTCGGCATCCGCGAGCACGCCATGGGCGCCATCTGCAACGGTGTTGCTTACGACGGCCTCTTCCGCATCAGCGGTGCCACCTTCTTAGTGTTTGCCGACTACTGCCGTCCAAGCATTCGCCTCGCGGCGCTTTCAAAGCTCCCTGTCACCTACATCTTCA
>VFKY01000389.1 GCA_009885275.1 Verrucomicrobiota bacterium
CTGCCCAATAGCCAACGCCACCGCGCCGGAATTGGCCCGCATCGTCCGCGAATTCACCCCGCGCGGCATCCACTTCTTCGGCATCTACACCACCGAGACCGCGACCGAGATCGACACCCATCACCGGGAATACGGTCTGAATTTCCCGGGATTGCTCGATCCAAAATTCCGCCTCGGTCGCCTCGCTAGAGCCACACGCATGCCCGAGGCGGCTGTTTTCTCCCCCGCCGGAAAGTTGCTTTACCGCGGCCGCATCGATGACCGGGCGATTCAAGCAGGCCGTACTCGCCCCACACCGACTCGTCACGATCTGCGCTTGGCACTCGAATCTATACTCGCCGGCAAGACTCCAGAACCGCGCTTCACGCCTGCCATCGGTTGCTATCTGCCGACAAACTGAACACTCCAATCAACTGATCATACTTCGATCAGCCTCCTGTGGCAGACATTGGGCATCATAACGCACCTGCCACCTCACACTCTTCAGACGCGGCACAGCGTGTCCGTAATTAATAAGCACATACCCCGAAGGTGGACGAGCACTTCTTCTTCGCGTGCACGCCTCTCCTTTCCGCACTTCCTTTCTAACATTTCTCTTTGCCATCTCACAGTGCACCGCCAAAATACGGTCTTGTCATGAGTAAACAATACGCACTAGGAATAGATTACGGAACCAACTCTTGTCGATCACTGTTGATCGATCTGAGCAATGGTCACGAAGTAGGATCTACCGTTTTCAATTACCCCAGCGGAGAACTTGGAATTATACTTGATCCACGCGATCCGCACGTCGCACGACAAAATCCACAGGATTATCTCGATGGACTTATCGCCGTAACTACTGGCGCACTATCTCAAGCTAAAGCCAACGTGGCAGACTTCGACGCCGCGCAAGTCATAGGCATCGGTATCGACACCACGGGCAGTACGGTCATTCCCGTAAACAAAGCGGGGGTTCCTCTCGGCCTCCTTTCCGAGTTTAAAAGTCACCTCAATGCCATGGTCTGGTTATGGAAAGACCACACTGCGCACGAAGAAGCGGCAGAGATCACCAAGCTAGGCACGCAACTTCGCCCCGAAATCATGGCCAAATGCGGTGGCATTTATTCTTCAGAATGGTGGTGGAGCAAAATTCTTCGCCTCCGCCGGATTGATCCCGCCACCTTCAAAGCCGCTTACAGCTTCGTCGAACATTGCGACTGGATTCCAGCCGTACTCAGCGGTAACACCGATCCCCTCACCCTCAAGCGCAGCGTCTGCGCTGCCGGTCACAAGGCAATGTTCAACACACAATGGGGCGGACTTCCCGATAAAGAGTTTCTTGGCAAACTCGATCCTGCGCTCGCCGATCTTCGCGACCGTTTGTATTCGGAAGCCCATGTTGCTGACACCAAGGCTGGCGACCTTTGTGCGGAATGGGCAAAAAAGCTTGGTCTTAAGGAAGGCATTGCCATCGCCGTGGGTGCATTCGATGCGCACATGGGTGCGGTCGGCGCTGGTGCAAAAGAAGGCACTCTTGTAAAAATTCTCGGCACCAGCACCTGCGATCTCATGGTGGCTCCGAATGACAAACCTCTCACCGACATCCCTGGTGTCTGCGGCATTGTCGATGGTTCCGTCATGGGTGGTTACTTCGGCATTGAAGCCGGACAATCCGCTGTAGGGGACATCTTCCTCTGGTTCGTGAACCATTTGGTGCCGGACAGTTATGGCAAGTCTGTCGGTGAGAAATTTGAAAACATGGGCAAGGCCATGTCCGCGCAAGCTCCTGGGGCTACCGGCTTGCTGGCACTCGACTGGAACAACGGTAATCGAACCATCCTAGTGGATCATCGCCTTACTGGATTACTCATTGGTCAAACTTTGCACACCGAAGCGCATGAAATTTACCGTGCTTACATTGAAGCTACTGCATTCGGTGCGCTTACGATCATCAAACGCATCGAAGAATATGGGGTTCCTGTTCTGGAGGTTATCAACACCGGCGGTTTGAGTATCAAGAATGAAACGCTGATGCAAATCTATGCCGATGTCACTGGTCGCACGATGAAGGTAAGTCAGAGCGAACAGACCTGTGCACTTGGTGCCGCCATCTTCGGTGCAGTTGTTGCTGGAGCAGGCAGCGTGGCCGACATTCAAACAAAGGTTACCGCGACACGCGAAAAGGTTTATCATCCGATCCCTGAGAATCAGGCCGTTTATGCGGAACTGTATCAACTCTACCATACCTTGCACGATGCCTTTGGCACTGCGACATGGAGTGGTCATGTTAATCATGTCATGAAACGCCTGCTCGATATTCGTGAGCGCCAACGCTAAACTACCTCATGATCGAATCCCTAAAAAATGAAGTCTGCGCCGCCAACCGCGCGCTGGAATCCAGCGGACTGGTGAAACTCACCTGGGGCAACGTCAGCGGTATTGATCGCAAGTCTGGATTCTGGTGTATCAAGCCCAGTGGTGTATCCTATGCGGAACTGCAACCGATAGATCTGGTAGTGCTCGATCTTAATGGCAATATTGTGGAGGGCACCCTGCGCCCATCCTCCGACACCAAAACCCATCTGCATCTGTATCGCGAGTTTCCCGAGATCGGCGGTATCACCCATACGCACAGTCCGTATGCCACGATCTTTTCGCAAGCTTCTCGGGAAATTCCCTGCTACGGCACCACACACGCAGATCATTTTTACGGCACTGTTCCCGTTGCTCGCGCTTTAACACCTGAGGAGATCGAAGCCGATTACGAGCACCATACCGGAGTCGTCATTGTGGAATGCTTCCGGAAAAAAGGACTGAATCCACTAGAGATGCCCGGTGTTTTGCAAGCCCATCATGCCCCCTTCACCTGGGGCAAGTCTGCGATGGATTCACTCAACAACAGCATCGCGCTGGAGATGTGCGCACAAATGGCTCTCGGGACGCTGCAACTTCGCCCCGGTCTCGCCCCGATTCCTGATCATATCTTGAACAAACATCATTCCCGGAAACACGGACCCGGTGCCTACTACGGACAGAAGAAGCCTTAGAGCCCGACCCTGACACGGTTTCTTTCACCCACGGCAAAATTCATGAACACCCTGAGAAACATCCTCCTTCTGGGCATCGTCCTGCTGCCGTTGGCTCCTGCGAGAGCGGATGACAAGCTTTCCAAATTTCAATTTGAAAGCCTGACACTGAATGTTCCGGCAAGCTGGCTCAAACATACCGAAGCCAAGGTGGTTCCGACTGCTCCGCTTTATGATGCTGAGAGTACCGCAAGATGGAAAGCTAATCCGTTGGCCAACCTCAAACCAGAATACACGGTGATGCCGCAACATGTTTCTGTGGAGTTTGAAAAATTGCCGTTTTGCTCGGGTAAAAGTTATGAGTTCTCTCCAAAAATCATGACTCATCCAGTAGATGCGTTCACCCGCATTTTCGATCCGGAGAACAAACCTTCACCTGATGTCATCGCTGAGTTCGATCTCATCAAAAAACTCGCTGCAACAGCCGCTGATCATCCCACAGCAAATCCACTTCCTTTCATTCCCTTCCTGGATGCGAGCCAACACGTTACCGTCTGCTTTCGATCTTTTTCTTTCGCGAACGGCAAAGGGTTTCGTTTTGTAACTCAATATGGATATGAAGCCGGTCTGCTCAATGAGAGTCAGCTCGTTTATATTTTCCAGGGGATCACCGATGATGGAAAAACGTATGTGCTGGCGACCTTCCCGGTGAGCTTGAAGGGATTGCCCAAGGCCGACGATAAAGAGCATCTTGGGTTTACTACCAACAGTAATGACGATTTCGAGTTGAACCAGGATAAGTATTATAGCAAAGCCACCAATTGGCTGGTGAAAAATGCCGATCAAATGACGCCTTC
>VFKY01000249.1 GCA_009885275.1 Verrucomicrobiota bacterium
GCCGGTTGGGGAGAAAAAGAAGGCACCTTTATTAACTCCGAGCGACGCTTTGGAGTCTCTCGTAAAGTCAGTCGCGCACCGGGGCAAGCTCTGGCCGATTTTCACATCTTCAGGCTCATCGCCGAGTATTGGGGTTGTGGAGCGATGTTCCGGAAATGGACCAACCCCGAGATGGTATTTCAATCCCTCAAGGAAGTTTCACGCGATCAACCCTGCGATATCACCGGCATCAAAGACTACGCCATGCTTGATCAATGTGGTGGCATTCAATGGCCATGGAGCGATCAAGAATCAAGTCTACCGGACCAACAACGCCGCCTGTTTGCAGATGGAAAATTCTTCACCAAGGATGGCAAGGCACGTTTTGTGTTTGAGACTCCGCGCGCGGTACCTGAACCTGTAAACAAGGAGTATCCCCTCGTCCTGCTGACCGGACGCGGCTCCTCCGCGCAATGGCACACCCAAACCCGAACCGGAAAATCCGCAATCCTCCGCAAGATGCATCCCGAAGAACTGTGGGTGGAGATTCATCCCCAAGATGCGAAAGCCAACGGCATCGAGGACGGCGCTTATACCATGGTGAAATCAAGACGCGCCAGCGTCAAGGCTAAGGCACGAGTCACCGCCATCGTTCAGTCCGGCCAAATTTTTATGCCGATGCATTATCAAGAGGTGAACCATCTCACCCTGAGCATCGTCGATCCCTACAGTCGCCAGCCGTCTTACAAACATTGTGCGGTGAAGATCGAAAAGATGCCGTGATTTAAACCGTAAAGCATTCAAATCTCCAGTTTGTTTGAATGCAAGTCCGTTCCATGAGGCGATAACTGACTATCTCCAAGTCTTTTTCCAAATTTCAAACTCAGATGGGCGCACCCGGTAGCGAGCGAAATTCCCTTCATGAAGACTTGCCAACTCGGTCTCTGTCATGGTGATGAAACGACTGCGATCCTCAGGTTCAACCAAAATGGCCGCCTGAGTTCTGATAAATGAAGTCGCTACTTTTTTGTTCATACCATCCGTGATGACCTTGCTAACCATATCAATGAGACGTTGACGATTTTTTAAGCGAAAAGCATCCGGTTCCCCCAGTGACTGCCGGACAGCGGAGTAACGAGCGCATGAGCGTTCGTAGGCCCAGATGAAAACATCACGCAGATAATCCACGCGGTTCAATTCATAGACACCGATGATGGCGTTTACATAGTCCGCTTGAGGAACATCGACAAATGACAGCGGACTAAGATTACGCTGCACGAGTGGGATGTTCGCCGCCAACCTTGAGACTCGCTTGTTCACGTCTTCGAAGGGTTGGAGATACGGAAGATGCACCATGACAAAAAACGCCTGTTCGAAAGCATCATCAATGTTGGAAGCCTTTGCGAGGATATCTTCGAAACGCGCTTCAATGAGTTGAGGCACTTCCAAAGGATGGAAGACCGTGCCACTGATGGCGACAGCGTGTCCCCTCAGGCGACCACAAGCGGCCGGATCAGGCAAAAGGTTGTCGGAGAGTTGCGCGTGAAGATTACAAATCGTGTAGCGATTGAATCCGATTTCATCAGCCTGTTGAGCAAGCATTTCAATGGCAGCCTTATGATTGAGAATCATTTGTGATTCCTCGGCCCTCTTGCCATCTGCTGTCTCACCCAACTCCAAGAGTCTCTGTGTTTCCAACAAGGAATAAGTGTTCCCCTCAAGCCGGCTTGAGTTCCAGGAAAGGTCAATGAGAAGTCTGCTCATGACTTTACGAAAATGCGTTCCGGCAGGCAGCGGATCACCTGAGGTCATTCCCATTTCAGACAATTGTTTGCGAACGGCGGGAGATAAATAGGCGGACACATTGGGCCGATAATCCTCCAAAAAGGATGATTGATAGCCCACAGGTCTCCGCGCTGAAATCGGGCGCTTGATTTCACTCCGAATCTGTTTTGCGGCCGCTGAAAGAGTAATCTCGCCACGCTCGGCGCTCGTTTCCTGAATTATCGAAGACTCAGTTAAGTCTGGATAGTCCACTCGGTAACGACGTCCTCCTCTGGCACTCAGCGCCACCAATTGTCCCTGCTCAACAAGCATCGAAAGCCGCCGTTGCAAAGTGCGGCGAGGAAGTGCTGGCCACACATTCCTTGTAATTTCTTCCAGTGAAGTTAGACCTCGCCCACCCGCGACTGCGGCCAGCACAATACTTAATTCTTCTTCTGTAACCCTCTTTGGCATTAATCATTATGGCGCAACAACACATTTTGCGCCACTTAAATAACAAATAACGGCGCAATGTCACCGATTTGCGCCATTTAAACGGTTTTAATGGCGCAAATATAAGTTTGCGCCACATGCCTTGATTGCGTTAATACCAATGTAAAATATCAATCCAATGTTGTCTTCGGCACTGGGATGCGGACGATTCCAGGGGGCGCTGGCGGTGCTGGTGGCGCCGGGATAAAATCGACCTCGAAGGGCATAACTGCACGTTGAAAGAAGTCAGCCCCGTATATTTCCCACCCCGCTGGCACCCCAGATTGATCGGCGATATCACGAGCTGCAAGATAAGTGTCGAGTGAGTCTTTGAAAACTAAAAACCAGACCACGCTATCGGGCTCGGTCTTGAACTTGCGCATGGCGCGTTGAAAAACGGATGCTGGATTTTTAACCTGCTCTACTGTTTCCCCTCCTTCTGGCAAAGGAGTTAGCTTCATGTAAATGCGGGATGCATGGGGTATTTCGACAAGCTCAAGTTTAATTTCACGTGTCCCGATGCGTTGTTTTTGAAAATGTGCTGATATCTTTTTTTGATCGAGTTTGGCCTTGGGCAACGGCTTACCACGATCTGTCACTATGAGTATTTTTTGGTTTTTATCGATCTCAGCGACCACCATCTTCATAAATTCCTCATCATTGAGATAGAGCACTCTTCCGTTGGCCACTAGAAAACGTCGAAGGACAGCTTTCTCTGGCATAGGTCGCGGATTAGGCAACTTCACCACCGTTGAAGCGGGTGGAACATAAACAGGTGTTGTATCAAGTAATGCTTTTAGCCGATCCACTTCTGCCAACAGCTTTTCTACATCGGTCTTTTTCGCGTCACGAATTTTTTTCCGTTCTTCAATCTGCTTACTCAAATCATCCAGATCCATCATTTTAATGGCTTTCGAGCTAACAGTGAGATCCAGCGACTTCAGTTCTTCTGAGTTCTTTTTGAGCTGTTCCTCAAGCTTCTTAAGTTCGTTTTCAACTTTTTTTGGATCTTCTGTTGGTGTGTTATCTACGATTTTTTTCAACAACTCTTGAAGTTGCTCCATGGTTACGGGTGGCAACTCTGAAAGCACTTTTTTAACTGAACTCGCGAGGCTGATACCAATCATCACAAGCACAATAATGAGCACCCCGACCACGTTGGTCATCGTGTCCATAAGGGCCACGAATGGAAGCTCTTCATCATGTGATTGTCTGCGTCTGGCCATGAGAGTCTAGATTTTTGGAGGAGTTGGAACGGTGCCAGGCGCTGGCACAGGAGCAGGAGGCGGTGGGGACATGGTGCCAAGAAATTCCTTAAACATTTGGAGGTCGATCTGCCCGCGACCAGGGATGGGCAACTTGCCAATTTGATCAGTACGATACCCGTAAGTCGCCTGAGCCCAACCAGCACCCTTGTTGTAGGAACCCATGCCGTCGTCACGAAGAAGAAAGATAATCTTGGCATTGGGCACCTTCAACACTTCCTGAAGGAGGTAATTGTAGGCTATATCTGTGGCGATAATTTCATCGGCAGCACTGAGCACTGTCTTTTGTTTTCCATCCCAAAAGATCGTAAGTTTACCACCGGAGGCTTCTACGAAAAAAACCTTCGCCCCTTTGGCGAGCCCTGATCCCCCGGGTTGGACCAACACGGCGGGAACAACCTTTTGTTTCGGTGGTTCCCGTTTCTGAATCTCTGTCATAAGTGCTGCGATCGCTTTCTTTTGGACTCCATCTTCTTTAGCCAAGCCCTCGATTTCAACCAAAAGATTGTCGAGCTCCTTCACCAGATTTTGACTCATCTCCTGGTTCATTTTTTTGATGTCCGCAGAAGTAGCAAGAAGTTTACGTAACATCGCCAGACGCGCTTCCTTCTCTGAATTTTCCTTTTTCAACTCCTCAAATTTTGCAAGCCTGGCTTCAATAATGGGCTTGCCTGCGGTCTGCTCTTTTTGTTTTTTTAGTGCATCAACATACTTTTGGGAGCGATCGAGCTCCTCCTGCGTTCGCCCTTTGGCTCTCTGAGATTGGGCAACGCAAAGTACAACGATGATAAGCACCAGCACCCCAATCAAAGAACATAGAATGTCCAGGAATGGGATGAGCATCAGCTCTTCATTCTTTCTGTGACGTCGATGGGCCATGATTCAAATCAGGTTACAACTAAAATGCCTGCACTGATAGATTAGCCGCGACCAAACCATCCCTTTTTTTTGGGTGCTTGTTGGATCACGATTTGATGCTGACCAAGTTCTTTGAGCGCAATGTTAAGACTGCGAATACCTGTCTCAAGCGCACCGATGTGTTGTGACGTTGTCTTGACAGAATCACGCAAAGCCGCTGTAACTTCCCCGCGCATGGCGGTCATGTTCGCAACAAACTCCTGAGTTACCGCCGCTTGAAAAGCATCACTGCGTCTGTCGAGATTCGTGGCGTATTCATTCATGCGCTTTGAGAGTTCGTTCAAGTCCGTAAGAAATTCCTTTTGTGCACTGGAAAGCCCTTTAATAACGGAGTCTGCAATCGCTGCGGTGTCGCCGCCGCCAGCACCTGATCCGTCATTGAGTCGAGGCAGAAGCACTTCGTTACAGAAGGAATCAATATTGTAGAGCATCTCATCTTCGTGTTTCGCGAGCGAATTCATGGGGAAATTCAATATCACTGCAAGCACGAGAGCCAGCAATGTCGCATCGAATGCGGTTCCAAGCCCGCTGGTAACCGCACCGAGGGATACCATGATTCCATCCAGTTCTTCAAATTTCCCAAAGTTCATGCCGCCGATCGCGTGGGAAAGTCCAATCACGGTTCCGATGAATCCCAGCAACGGGATGGCCCAGAGGAATGCTTTCAACATGATATAACTGCCCCCGATGCGCGCGCTATCAATGTTGGACTGACTGTCCATCGCATGACTGACATCGCCAGCGTTGGTCTTGACTTCAAAGAGCTCAAGTGCTTTCCGGATACGATTAACCATCAAACTGTCACGCAAACGATGCGGCAGGTTATAAACATGATCGATGAATGTACCGACATTTTGAGAGTTAATTTCCTGACCAAGCTCAATGGGTAACACATCAAGCAAGAGCGCTTCCTTCTGATGCCGCAGCTTCTGTAGCTTCATGTAAACAATCGACATTGCCCAGCAAAAGAACAGCACGTTTATGAAACTAATCGTGAAATGCTTGTAGAGCAGGTTAGCAAAAAACTGCATCGAGTTGTATTCTGCCACGGGAACAGTGGCCGGAGCGATGAAGGGATACACCATGCCAAAGATCGCCAGCGTGATCGCTAAACCGATGCCGAAAGCTACAAATCCATTGGGGTTGGTTGGATCTGCCTCCTTCCAGGCAACACGATAGGGCCGCTCAGCAGTAGAGTAACTTCCTTGAGAGCTTGCTTGAATTCCAGACATCCCATTGGCAGAATGTGCGCTCGTCGTTTCGTTAACAACCTCCGGGATTTGAAGTTTTGTGTTACAACCTGGACAGCGAACCACTTTGCCAGCCATCTCGGGCTCGGCTTTTAAACTCATATCACAAGAGGGACACTTGAACTTCATAAATTATAAAAATTAGAGGTTTGAAACGCTGAATAAAATAGATGCGCTGAAGCTATCCATCGGTAGTTGTTGCTGGGAGCTCATACAAACGTCTTATTGTCTCTATTAGCTGCTTTATGGGCTCTTATTTCAACAGTGATGCTTTCATTAAATACGACGCCATATAGTTGAAACTGCATCTGCACGATGCAAGGTGGATTTTCTTGGAAGTTTCCAAAAATTAATCCAACTCAGGTCGAGGATCACGTTCCAATAACTCACGCAACGCTAACTTGGGAGCCTTGTTTTGATATAGAACCGCATAAACCTCATCTAGCAGCGGTGTGCGCACTTCAGAAGAACGAGCGCAGTGATAAAGACTTTCCGTATTGGGGACACCTTCCGCAATCATGCGGGTACTGGCAATAATCTCTGACAAAGATTTGCCCTGCCCCAATAGTTTTCCAACACGATAATTCCGGCTGTGTTCTGAGTAACAAGTTGCCACCAGATCACCTACCCCACTCAAGCCATAAAATGTCTCAGCCTGACCACCCCGAGCCACCCCGAGGCGCACCATCTCGGCAAGTCCGCGAGTCACCAGTGCAGCAATGGCATTATCGCCCAGTTGCAAACCTTTGGCGATGCCAGCGGCAATGGCGTAGGGATTTTTCATCGCACCGGCCCATTCAACGCCGATCAAATCCTCACTCGTGTAACAGCGAAACCACGGCAAGGTAAACACCGTTTGCAAGGTCAGTGCTTTATCCCTATCAACACACGCCACGACAGCGGCGGTGGGCATTTGTAACGCAACCTCCTCCGCATGATTCGGTCCCGACAGAGCTGCATGTGGATGCGACGGAAAAACATCCGTCAGCAATTCCGTCATGGGTTTACCACTCTCAAGTTCAATGCCCTTGGTACAAGATAGCAGGATCTCATGTCCTCTAAGCACACTCGCATTCTTCAGCGACTGTGCCACCGCACGTAAAACTTTTGAAGGCGTGACAAACACCACCAAATCCGCTGTCGTTAATGCGCTCAAATCATGGGTCGCGTGGATGCTATCGCCCAGCGTCATCTCTGGCAAATAACGGGAATTGTGCCGCGTCCTCTGAATCTCTTTCATCAACGCTTCATCCCGCCCCCAAAATTGCACCTGCAATCCACGATGAGCCAACATGTTCGCCAGTGCTGTTCCCCAGCTTCCTGCTCCCAAGACGATTGCAGATTTCATGATGTTTTTTTCTTTCTCTCAAAACGATTTTCTGTGCCACTCAGCAGACGCTGAATGTTGGCTCGATGCCTCACGACAGCAAGTGTTCCCATGACCATA
>VFKY01000111.1 GCA_009885275.1 Verrucomicrobiota bacterium
CGACAAAGACGCGAGCGGTCCGGTCGGCATTCAGCACCACGGCGAAAAAGGCCAGACCTACAAATTCCGCAACCTGCGGATCAAAGAGCTCTAATAAAGGAGCGTGGGCGTCCATGCTAACCCGGCGCTAAAAATCATGCCCGGTCAGGTTATTGTGATGGCAGCGCCATCCCAGCCATTAGCCGGGGGTTGAGCGAAGCGACACCCCCGGATTCAGAAGAAATGAAATTCATCGCGGAGCGATGACAGCCGGTACTCATCGCTCTGCGATGAATGATGGCCATGCAGAAAGATCGTAAGTTCCGTAGGGGTGACATCATCAATCGGCCTTTCAATTCCCCTGAAGATATCGCTCCTGACGGAGCTTGATCTTTCTTCTGGATTTATTCTACAAAGATGTCGCACCTACGGTGCTTTCTAAGGGGCGAATAGCTACTGCAGGGAGTGGATCGTAAACCCATCAATGGCATCCACAGCCGCTGCCGCATTTTTCACCGCCGAAGACTTCTTCGCTGGTGGGGACTTTGCCTTTTTCGAGGGTCTTGGAAACGAAGGCGTTGACCATGTTGGCGACGCCCTGAAGCACTTCCTGAGCTTCTTGAAAGGTGCGGATACCGTCGTGGGCATCCGCCTTTTCACGGAGGCCTTCAAAGGTTTCGATGTCGAGATTGGAGATCTGTTCGCCGCTGCGGTCGCGCTGCTCGAGACTACGACCGAGGGTCATCACTTCGCGATAAAGACTCACGGCGGATTCATCGGCCAGAAACGCTTCTGCTTGTTCACGAGCGGTGAGCACTTCACTGTTCGCAGCGATGGCGGCACAGAGGTCATTAATCTTGGCTTCGATGGCGGGGAGGGCGAGGGCGTTCATGGGAGGGCACTCTAAAGCACGATGTGGGGGCTTTGCGAGTAAAAAGGGAAATTAGGAGGGATAAGGGAATTGATGAAAGAAGACTGGGCTTGCCATTGTTGAACAAGACCGCTTCCATAGCGCTCCGCCCATGAAACGTTCCCTCCTCTTGTTGTCCCTGTGTTCCGCAGGCTTTCTCCATGCCGAAGTCAAACTTCCCAGCATCTTCGTCGATCATCTCGTGCTGCAACGAGGCAAGCCGGTTGCGATCTGGGGCACGGCCGCAGAGGGCGAAGAGGTCACGGTTAAATTCGGGGAGCAGTCGAAGAAGAGCAAAGCGGGCAAAGACGGCGCTTGGAAGGTGATGCTCGACGTGTTGAAAGCGAGCAGCGATCCCGTTGAGCTTAGTGTCAAAGGCACGAATGAGATTGTCTTGAAAGATGTTCTGGTAGGCGAAGTTTGGATCTGCTCCGGTCAGTCGAACATGGGCATGACTGTGAAAAGCAGTCTGAACTCGGAAGTGGAAATCGCTGCGGCTAATGATCCGCAACTCCGCGTGTTTCATGTGCCGAATGCGGTAGCGGATGAACCGCAGAAGGATCTCGTGAAGAAGGATGCCTCAACCGCTTGGTTGGAAAGCAATCCCACCAATGTTGGCGCTTTCACTGCGGCAGGTTATTTCTTCGGTCGGGAACTCCGCAAGCAGCTCAATGTCCCGATCGGTCTCATCAACACCTCCTGGGGCGGCACTCGTGCGGAAGCATGGACGAGCAAGCCTGCACTGGAAGCGGTGCCGACCTGCAATGCCATCATCACCGGATGGGATGAGTTTCTGAAAACTTACGATCCCGTGAAGAGCAAGGAAGACCATGAAAAAATGACTGCAGCGGTCAAAGCAAAAATTGAAGCCATCAAGGCTGAGAATGCTCAGCCTGGGGCGACACCCAAAGTATTGCCCAATGCTCCTCGCGGCTGGGAAGATCAGAAGACCTCACAGCATCGTCCGTCGGTGCTCTTCAATGCCATGATCTCACCTATCGTGCCTTACACCGTGAAAGGCGCGATCTGGTATCAGGGCGAATCCAATCAGCAACGCGCTGTGCAGTACCTCACCCTGATGCCCACCTTGATCAAAGACTGGCGCAAGCAGTGGGGCGATGAGATTAGCTTTTATCAGGTGCAGCTCGCGGGCTTCGGGAATGGTAAAACATGGCCGCAACCGGTCGGAGCGGATGATGCTTGGGCAGAACTGCAGTGGACCCAGATGCAGACGGCGTTGAAGCTTCCTAAATGCGGTATGGCGGTGGCCAATGACATCGGTGATGAAAAAGACATCCATCCTAAGAACAAACAGGAGGTCGGACGTCGTCTGGCCTTGCAGGCCCTTGTGAAGGATTACAAGAAAACGGACTACATGCCAAATGGCGTTGCTGGTGGGCCGATCTTTGGTGGTGGTGATGTCACGGCTGGCAAGTATGTCATGGCTTGGAGTAATGTAGGCGGTGGACTCAAGACTCGTGATGGGGGTGAGCTGACCGGATTCATCATTGCGGGTGAAGATAAAGTTTGGAAGACCGCCAAGGCGAAGATCGTGGGCAAACTGGTGCAGGTATGGAGCCCTGAAGTATCCAAACCAGTCGCGGTGCGTTATGCCTGGTCGAGTTGGTGTCCTGAAGCCAACTTGATCAATGCCGAGGGATTGCCAGCCTCTCTTTTTCGGACAGACAAATGGGATCTGTCGACCAAGGGAAATGAGAATCCTTTTGCGCCACCTGCAGTGAAGGCTCCTGTCGTGCCGAAGCCCGAAGCTAAGCCTGCTGAAAAAGCGGCAGAGCCAGTGAAGAAAGCGGCCTGAAGATTTGTTAACCGCTTATGTTCACGCATGAGCACTGATGCGATGGAAGAAGGGAGCGCGGACACTCATGTCCGCTTCAGGATTCTTCGCGGCTTTGCCGCCCACAGTGCTCAAATTGCGGACATGGGTGTTCACGCTCTTTTGAAGCATCCAACAAAATCAGACATAAGAAAGGCAGTATCTGCGGTAGGTGTTTGATGTATGATACGGGCTGTGCGTTGTCTGACTTATATCTTTTCTCTAC
>VFKY01000119.1 GCA_009885275.1 Verrucomicrobiota bacterium
CCCCATACGCCGATTTCACTGATCGTGATATAAAGCCAGACAATGAATGCGGACAATGAAAGACCTAACGTCATATTCAAATCAGCCGTTGGAGGGCGAAGAATAGGATCCTGCATATCATGCGCGCCGCTTCCTATCGTCAGAAATCCTGTGCCATGCCCCCATCCGATCGTTCCAACTCCCGGAAGAAGGCTGAACCAGTTCGAAACCAAGATAAAAATGAACAATGTCGCTAGAAGCGGGAAGGCCTTGGGCGCAACCTTCGGCCCCACAATGCTTTCAACTTGACCGTAAAGAAACTCGATCAAAGCTTCAAAAATATTTTGCGGTGAAGATGCGCTCGGTGGAACCAACTGCATCTTCGCCGTGGCCTTGCGAGCAAAGAACAGTAGCCCGAACAATATCAAGAGCGCGACCGCAATTGAGCTCGTCAAAAAAGGAAGAATACCACTATTACTGCCAAACAACGGCCGTGCGAACGAGCTCACCTCTGCGATGAGCGGTGCTGGCATGAAGTTTGGAATGGTCGTGAACATAAGAAATTTCTCGGCTCAGAAATCGGCGAAGAGTTTTATACGCAGTGCTAGAAATGCGTGCAAGGTCTATTTGTGAAATTTTTCACAAGGTCGATCTTATGCGGCTTCAAGCGCGATAAGTGCCATAATGACTAACATCTCCTACTGCTTTTTCGACCGCTGAAATCGGTCGAGACAACCTTTCACGTGCTTCAAGCAAGAAGATTAACCTATTTTGAACTTTTTTCTTGCTCGCAGCTCATCTTGCAGCGATGAATGTCATCTCATCTGCGCAGATAGCTCAGCGGTAGAGCGGCTCGTTTACACCGAGTTGGTCGGGGGTTCGATCCCCTCTCTGCGTACCACTTTCAATTAAGACATAAAAATGACGGGCATTTCTGCCCGTCAAAAAATTGAAACTTTCAGCGGACAATAATAGCCTGCTTTATTCTGCCTCAGGTTCTGCGGCAGGACTTATAACAGGGCTGCCACCCTTCACTTTAGGGGCATTTTTCTCCATAAGCCGAGCCTTCACTGCTACTTCTATCTCAGCATACAAAGCGTCATCCGCTTTCAAGGCATCCTTACAAGCATCACGCCCCTGCGCTACTTGCGTTCCCTTGTAACTGATCCACGATCCGCGCTTCTGCATGATTTCAAAGTCGAGCGCAAGGTCAAGCAATGAACCTACGCCACTGATGCCTTCACTATACATGATGTCGAATTCCGCTTCCGTATAAGGCGGGGCAAGCTTGTTCTTCACCACCTTCACCTTGGTGCGATTTCCCGTTACGGTGCCGTCCGTATTTTTGATGGCACCAATACGCCGAATATCGATGCGCACACTGGAGTAAAATTTAAGCGCCTTACCACCAGGGGTGGTCTCAGGATTGCCAAACATGACACCAATTTTCTCGCGTATTTGATTGGTGAAAATACAGCAAGTCCGGGCTTTGGAAATAATGGCGGTGAGCTTGCGCAAGGCCGCACTCATGAGGCGAGCTTGAGCGCCCACGGTGGTATCGCCAATCTCACCTTCTAGTTCCTGACGCGTAACCAGTGCCGCCACGGAGTCGATGACGATAACATCAAGGGCATTTGAGCGAACCAGTGTTTCACAGATACGCAGGGCTTCTTCCCCACTGCTGGGCTGAGAAACAAGGAGCTCCTCCATTTTCACCCCAAGTTTGCGGGCGTAGCCAGGATCAAGAGCATGCTCAACGTCAATAAATGCGGCTAACCCGCCCATCTTCTGCGCTTGAGCGATCACGGTCAGGGTCAGGGTCGTTTTACCAGAAGATTCCGGCCCATAGACTTCGACAACGCGACCACGGGGAAATCCGCCAATGCCAAGAGCTTGATCAATGAGTAAATTACCTGTGGGAATGACCAAGACCTCTGACTTTGCCTCTTCCCCCATTCGGAGGATGGCACCTTCGCCATAATCTTTTTGAATCTGCTGAATCGCGAGATCGAGGTTTTTGGCACGCGCTTCGGCGACCTTGTTGGAGACGGGTTCGGGGGAGGATTCTTTAGGTGCGCGTGCCATGGGTAGTATTATTGTTGAATTACACAGATGATGTTCGCATGAACAGAAATGTGCAACAAGGATTTTACAATAATTTCATCAGGCGGGCGATCTAGATCGATTCCAGCATCTGATTTACCTGTCCATAATACCCCGAAACCATCCCTATAATGCGGCTGGCGATGTAGATGACGACGATCACATAAAATAGACGAGGTAACCACTCGGCCACCCGGTCTTGCGCGCGCGCAGCCATTTCCGCTTCCGCCTTGGCCCAACGGTCCATTTCCTTATCAAGCGTACCAGTCTGTTCCGCGGTATCCACGGCGTTAACAAAACTTTTTGGCAGTGATTCCCCTGTTTTTAAGGCATCAGCTAATGCAGATCCTTCCACAATTTTCTTTGCGGCTTGCGCGCTGGCCTCACTAAGCATGGCGCTCTGCGATGCTTCGCCGGCCAGCTTCAACGTCTCGGTCATATTGAGCGCCGCAAGCAAGCCGGTATGAAACACTTGGCAAAATCTCGCCAACGCCCAATGCTTCCGAGTTGCCCCCAATAAGGGGATGCGACCAAGCAGACGATCCACCGCAGCATTGTGCACAGCCGATTGTAGTGCTCTCCATCCAAGAAAAGCAAGGGTGCCGAACACCATCCACATCACGACCAAGCGTAACAACAGGTCTATTCCCCCTTTTGCCACGGCATCGGAAATCACCAGATTAGGCAACTCCGGCAGCACCAATCCCAGATGCAGCAGAATCAACGGATACACCAAAGCGCCCAATGCCTTGCTGCTGCTTTTATGTCGCAAATCAAAGTATTGCGCCAAATGTTCACAAGCGGACTCCAGTCGGCCACCGCGTTCCCCTGCCGTCAAAAGACTCACCTCCAGAGGCGAAACGAAGGCGGCATTATGTTTCGCCACCGCATCCGCAACGCTGAGATGTTCCGCTAACCCTTTTTGTAATCCTTTGAGATAAGCAACAATCCCTGCAGGCGGTCGCTGTTCCAAGAGTAATTCCACAGAGCGATCCAAGTGCATTCCTGCTCCGAGCAGTTTGGAAAGTTCATAGTAGAGTTGTGCCCGTTGTTTGGTCGTCATGCGAATCTCATCAAACACAAAGCAACCGTGGAATACAAAGCTTTTTAAGGATGACTTTAACTTGGAGCGCTTATAGACTTTATTTCTTTAATCATGACCCTGCCTACTCCTGAAGATGAAAACTGGATGCGACTCGCCCTCACTGAGGCGCAGTACGGCGTTGGATTAACCTCGCCTAATCCGCCTGTTGGCGCCCTGCTCGTGAAGGACGGTGTCATGCTTGGCAAAGGCTGGCACCAACAAGCTGGGCAACCTCATGCGGAAATTGAAGCCTTACTGGATGCACAAGCACAAGGACATGATGTACACGGCTGCACGGCTTATATCACTCTGGAACCATGCTCGACAGAGGGAAGCACCGGAGCCTGCACCCATGCTTTGATCGCAGCGGGAATCGCCCGCGTTGTTTACGGTGCTGCTGATCCCAATCCTGCTCATGCGGGAAATGCTGACGCCATTTTACAAGAGGCAGGTATCATTGTGACTCGTGGGGTACTTGAGAAAGAGTGCACCAAGATCATCCGCCCTTTTACCAAATGGATCACCACCGGCTTGCCCTATGTCATTGCGAAAGTTGGGCAAAGTCTCGATGGACGCTTAACTCGTCCCATGGGCGAATCCCCCTGGATCACCAGTGAGGACTGCCGCACACATTCGATGCAACTACGCGTGCGTTGTGACGCCATCATGATCGGAGCAGAAACTGTGCGACAGGATGATCCCAAGTTGTCTTTGCGAGGGCCTAATATTCCTGCGCAAAAACAACAACCGTGGAGAATCATTGTCAGTCGATCCGAAAACTTGCCCGATGGGGCTAACGTCTTCACCGATGAACATCATGAACGCACCCTAGTAATTGGTGGCACGAAAAAATTTGGAGCCATTCTAGAAGAGCTTGCCGAAAAAGGCATCACCTCCGTACTGGTTGAAGGTGGTGGCAATTTAATGGGGCAAGCATTCGCGGCCCATGCGGTTGATGAAATTTGCTGGTATATCGCGCCTCGCATTTGCGGCGGCGGAGTCATGTCCGTGGGCGGAAAAAGTTTTGTCACCGGCGCTGCTTCTATAGGTCTGCAAAACATTCACTATTCCAGCATTGGTGACAACCTTTGTGTCACCGGTTATCCTATCTGGCCAAAAACTCCTTAACCCTTGAATCTTCGCCCTGCTTTTTTCTTTGATCGTGATGGTGTGGTCAATGTTTCACCCGGTGCTGGCTATGTCCTGCAACGGGCGGATTTTCACTTCAGTGAAGGCATCATTGAATCCCTCGCATTCCTCAAGACAAAGGGCTTTGCATTGATTCTCGTGACCAGTCAGCAATGCGTCGGCAAGGGACTCATCACCCAATCCATCCTCGATGACATCCACGCACATATGCAAGAGGCACTGTCAAAACACGATGCCGCCTTCGATGCTATCTACGCCTGCACTTGTCTCGCCAGTGATCCCGATTGTTCTTGTCGAAAACCAAGTTCCGAAATGATCTTACAAGCCGCCGAAGCACATGCGCTGGACCTCACTTGCTCATGGCTGATTGGCGATCATGACCGCGACATCGCCATGGCCATCAATGCCAAAGTGCCACACACCATCCGCGTGCTCGGAGAGAAGCCTGTCGGCGTTGCCGCCGAGCACAGCATCGTGGCGACCGCTCAACTGCCCGGCTTACTCAAGTCGTTACTCCACTAAAAAACCCACCGAAGCTCAGAAGCTTCACGGTGGGTTAAATAATGGTTTTAAAAGCTTATTTCTCTTCTGCTTTCTTGCCGGCCTCTTCAATGCCCTTCTTGAAGGCATCTTGAAATTCTGGATTGCTCGCGGCGGCGGCGACACCAAAAATAGCCATACCCCCATAACCCAAAAACATCACCACAATGGCAGCCGTCCAACCGAGCATGATCTTTTTCAGATCGTATTCCTTGGCCTTGATCCAGCCCCAGATGAATGCACCCCAACCACAGGTGATGATGCCAACAATGCCCATGCCGGCTCCAGCACGCTTGAACATTTGAATCAATATCATGATGAAACAGACGAATGATGCGATACCTGCGATACCTGCGAGGATGCCAAATAGTGTTGCTAAAATTGCCATAGAAATAATGAGGGTGGGAGGGTTGATATTTTTACCAAGGCAATAAAACACACTACGAACCTTATCGGCAAGACTTTAATGCCAGAGTGGACAAAAAATGTGTCTTAAGGGCTTTCTTCTAATTTGGGCTCCCCTAACCCCTCCCTACTTCAATCACTTCCAAATGCTGTCCCCTTCGCTTTTTTAAGTTCTTCCGGCAACTGCATCAAATAAGCCACGAGCGAGTAAAGCGTCTTTTCATCCTCGATGAAAATGGATGAAAAAACCATTTTTTGGCCGTTGGCATCATTCTTCTCCGCTCCCTGAATACCAGACTGATACTTTTTCAAGCGCGACACCAGATACCAATCCTGCAGGCCAACGACCGGCGGACTCGGGTAAGCCATGTCTCCTTCCCCATTATAGCGATGGCATTCCATGCAACGCTCGGCGTAGAGTCTTTTCCCCTCGTCAATGTCAGCCACCATCGTGGGTTGCAATGCATTGCGGGGAAGCTTGCTAACGTATTCCGCAACAGCGAGCGTTTGATCTGCCGTCAGCATCTTTGCCATGGCGCGCATCAATTGGCCCTCTGGATCCTGCGGATGCGCCCCACGCTTGTCTGTCTGAAAATTCTTCATCTGCGCAAGCACATACCAGTCAGGCATTCCCGCAATAGCGGGTGATTTTATCAACACATTGCCTTCACCTTTGGCCGCGTGACACTGCACGCACAGGTTTTGAAATAAGGTCTGCCCCAGCGGCAAATCTTCTGCCCTAGCAGTCACCCCGATGAGTAGCGAAAAGATATAAGTCAGACAACGCACAGCCCGCATCATACATCAAACACCTACCGCAGATACTGCCTTTCTTATGTCTGATTTTGTTGGATGCTTCAAAAGAGTGCGGACACCCATGTCCGCAATTTGAGCACTGTGGGCGGCAAAGCCGCGAAGAATCCTGAAGCGGACATAAGTGTCCGCGCTCCCTTCTTCCATCGCATCAGTGCTCATGCGTGAACATAAGCGGTTAACAAATCTTCAGGCC
>VFKY01000106.1 GCA_009885275.1 Verrucomicrobiota bacterium
ACCGACGCACGCTGGTTGAACGTATTGCGGAACTGGTGCATGAAAAGATTCTTCCGGAAATCACAGCTGTTCGCGATGAGTCAGATGAAAATTCGCGCGTGGTCATTGATCTCAAGCGTGATGCACGTGCGCAGGTTGTCCTGAACAACATTTATAAACACACTTCGCTAGAGACTTCTTTTTCTGTTCATATGCTGGCGATCGACAATCGTCGCCCGCGGTTACTGAACCTTAAGGATGCAATTGCCTGCTATATTGAACACCGTCGTGAAGTCACTTTGCGTCGTACCCGTTTCCTACTCAAGAAAGCAGAAGAACGAGCCGAAAAATTGGAAGCTTTCCTTGGTGCCATTGGCCACTTGGATGAGTTCATCAAAATCATCCGTTCATCCAATAGTCGTGAGCAGGCATTTAATCGACTCAAGGAATACGATTTCCCTGTGACTACCGCGCAGGGGCTCGGCATCCTGATTCGCTCGCAACCTTCCATTGTTGGGGATCGCTATATCTTTACGGATGTTCAGGTGAATCATATTTTGGAGTTGCGCCTCTATCAACTCACCGGCATGGAGCGGGATAAGGTGAAGGGTGAATACGATCAAGTATTGGCAGAGATCACCGATTTCATGGATATCTTGGCTCGTGAGTATCGGGTCCTTACCATTATCAAGGAAGAGCTTCAGGTCATCAAAGGTAAACACGCAGGTCCGCGTCTTACCCAGATCGAAGCGGCGCAGGGCGACATGGCGATTGAGGATCTCATCGCTAACGAGGCAAACATTGTCACCATCACGCATCGTGGATATATCAAACGGACACTCACGACCGAATACCGCACACAAGCGCGTGGTGGTAAAGGTTTGAAGGGGATGGAGACTCGCGAATCAACCGAGGGCGATGAAAAGGATTTCGTAGAGCATTTGTTCACCGCCAGTGCGCACGATTACCTGCTGTTCTTTACTAACTCCGGTCGCGTCTATGTCGAACGCGTTTACGTCGTTCCTGAAATGGCACGCATTGGGAAAGGGCGCAGCATTAAGAACCTGCTTAATCTTCGTCCAGAGGAGAAAATTGCTGCGGTGCTTCGTATTGAATGCCCGACTGTTGGTGGTGATCCATGGAGTGATGATCAGTTTATCCTCTTCGCCACTAAAGATGGAACGGTTAAGAAAACTGCACTCAGTGCTTTCCGCAATATTCGCAAAGACGGCATCAACGCTATCAATATAAGCGAGGGGAATGACTTGATTCAAGTCATCCTCACCGATGGAGCAAAGCAAATTTGTCTTATCACCCATGAAGGTCAGTGCGTGAAATGCGAAGAATCGCAAGTGCGTGACATGGGGCGTGGTGCCACAGGTGTTCGGGGTATTCGTCCCGGCACAGATGACTTTGTCGTTTCACTAACTGCTGTCGATACCACTGCTCAGCTTCTTGTGGTTTCAGAGAATGGTTTAGGCAAACGCACGCAGTTCGATGAGTATCGACTTACCAGTCGTGGTACCAAAGGGGTGACAACGATGAAGGTCACTGACAAAACAGGTAAAGTGGTGTCCGCGATGGCGGTCCATGACACTGATGAACTCATGCTCATGACCAGCAAAGGTCAAAGTGTACGCATCCGTGTTGCCGATATTCGTGAGACGGGACGAAACGCTCAAGGCGTAAAGTTGATGAATCTCGGCAAGGGTGAAACGGTGCAGGATGTAGCCAGAGTTATCGCTGATGAAGAAGAGTCCGTAGAGGTCTCTGAAATACCAGAATCTACCGATGAACCCATCGACACGTCGGAGGCTTGATCTTTTAATCTCAATTTAGAACACATTACTTTTTCATTCATGAGCAAACTGGAAAATAGAGTCGCCGTAGTCACCGGAGCAGGTCGTGGCATTGGAAAAGCCATCGCAGAACGCTTTGCTTCGGAAGGCGCGAAGGTTGCCATCATCAGTCGCACGGAAGCGAATTCACAGAGCGCAGCGGAATCCATCAACAGCAAGTATCCCGGTCTTGCCAAAGGCTATGCGGTTGATGTATCCGACAGTGTCGCCGTTCTCGCCTTGGGCAAACAGATCATCGCCGATTTTGGCAGTGTGGATATCCTCGTCAACAATGCTGGCGTCACCCGCGATGGACTTGCCCTGCGCATGAGCGATGAAGATTGGGATGTGGTGCTCGACACCAATCTTAAGGGAGCTTTTAATCTCGTAAAAGCTTTCCAGCGTTCCATCCTCAAATCAAAATGTGGTCGTATCATCAACATTAGTTCCGTGATCGGCCTTATCGGCAATGCCGGTCAATGTAACTATGCGGCGAGCAAGGCCGGCTTGATTGGTTTCTCCAAGTCGCTAGCCCGTGAGTTTGCTGGACGCGCTATTACAGTGAACGCTATCTGCCCCGGATTCATTCAGACGGACATGACCCATGTCCTGAACGAACAACAAAAAGAGGGGATTCTTAAGAGCATTCCTCTCGGCAGCTTTGGTGAAGCGTCAGACATCGCTCACACCGCGGCCTTCCTCGCAAGCGATGAAGCCCGATACATCACCGGCCAGTCAATTGCGGTGGATGGTGGGATGGTGATGTAGCAGTAGAAGCGGCGCCCTCGTCGCTTGATCTCTATCTTCATTTATCCGGTAGGGCCGCGCTGCGTCGTGGCCGGAAAATAGTGGTCCCTGAGACTGATTGCGCCAAGTCCAAATCGAAATAGCTAGTGTGATTGTTGTGATCACCGCAAGTACAGATGATTTTTTGCTGAATATTAACGCTGCTCATGAAGCGTTAGCGTATTCTTTGCCACTTAACATCCATGTGGGCAATGAATTTATAGCGCCGTAGGGGCGACATCTTTGTAGAATCCATGCAAAAAATGTTTTCAAGCTCCGTCAGGAGCGGCATCATCAGTGCATGGCCAACACCTACACGCAAATATACATTCACGTCGTGTTCGCTGTCGAAGGCAGGCAGAATCTAATCAGACAAGAACACAACGATGAACTCTAGAAATACATCACTGGCATTGTCACTACGCAGAATCAAAAGCTGATTGCGATCAACAATATGCCGGATCATTTGCATTTGCTCGTTGGGTTGAGGGCGGATTCGTCGCTCTCGGATTTGGTACGCGATGTAAAAACTGGTTCGTCAAAAATCATCAATGAGAAGCGATGGGTGGCGGGGAGACTTTCATGGCAGGAAGGATTCGGCGCGTTTTCGTATTCGCGTTCGCAGCTTGGTCTGATTATCCGTTATATTGAGAACCAGCAAAAGCATCACATGAAGCATTCATTTCACGAGGAATATGTTATGTTGTTGGAGAAATTCGCGGTGGATTATGATCCTCGCTATGTTTTCAAAACGAGTGAGGAATGATTGATGACGATGCCGCTCCTACGGAGCTTGAATTTTTGTGGTATTCGATTTCTACAAAGATGTCGCACCTACGGTGCTGTATGTCTGCGAGAGCTACAGAGGAAGGAGCCATTCTTTTGGATTACCCGCAAGATAGCACTATCCCCCTTACTCAAGATAATCGCGATGCAGTTTGTAACCGAGCCAGAGTCCATAGATTCCGGCGATCGTACTGAGAATGATGGACCAGGTTAGTCCGAAAAAATCACCAATAACTCCTCCAATGATGCTGCATACCGTGGAGACGATCATGATGAAAACAATGCGCATGGCAGTCAGTGAAAGGATTCGGAGGAGATCGAATTGATCTTGAGTATGTCGGACTTCCTTTCGATTGCCAAGGATCAAATCATGACCACTGAGGATGATTCATGATGAGAGATTCAAAGGCGCGCATCTCTTCTTTTGGCAGGTCTTCGGGAAACTTCGCATG
>VFKY01000307.1 GCA_009885275.1 Verrucomicrobiota bacterium
CAGCCGAGTGAATGCCACGCCACATCACTGCCATCTGGCTTGCAACTCCAGATACCACAGGCCATTCCTTCGTGCACGACCTCACCTTCTTTACCGATAGCCTTGTGCCCCTTGCGACCATGACACCAGTAAAGTCGACCATTCGGATGCAGAAACGGCCCATGAATATCGGCAGCGTTCCCAGTGTAACTAAAGCCGCTAACAATCATCTCTCGCTTATCGGCAACGCCGTCGTTATCGGTGTCAGTAAGTTTCCAAAGCCCCGGTGGTGAGCAGACATAGAGTGAGCCGTTGAGCCAGCATGCACCCTGCGGAAACGTCATCTTGTCGGCAAAGATGGTGCTCTTGTCGAAGGTTCCATCCTTGTCAGTGTCTTCTAACATGAGCACTCGATTCGGTGGGTTAGCATCCAGCAATTTGTCATCCCAGTTTACACCAACACCATCGCCGACAAAAAGTCGACCGCGATCATCGAGGCATCCCATGGTTGGATGAGTGACCAACGGAGCGGCGGCAGCGACACTGAAAACGTAACCATCAGTCAAATTTGCTTGGGGCACTTTCGACGCCTGTTTACGCAAACCTTCCGCATCAAGCTGGATGACCACTGGACGTTGCGAGCTGACTGGAATTTCTTCTGCGACGATCATCGTTACAAAGAGGAACGTGACGCAGACCTCTAAAAAAATTAATCGGTAATACAGCGCTGATAAATTCATAAGTGAAAAGAGGGTTCACATGCTACCTCTATTAAACGCTAGTCTGGAACCACTTATTGTCCCTTAATCTGTCAAAAGAGGATCTTTTACTTTATACCCTTCAACCCTCAACAATCCCTCTCACCGCACGGCGATACACCTGAGGGCTTCGCCCTTGGGTGCGACGGAACTGACGTTGAAAGTTTGCCCACGATGGAAATCCACATTCGCTGGCTATGTGATAAACTGGATGATCCGTTTCCGCTAGTAGCCGACAAGCACGCCCGATGCGCACTTCATTTACCCACTGAGGCACTGTTTTGTTAGTGCAAACTTTAAACAACCGACTGAAGGCGCTTTCGCTCAATCCAGTCTCGGCCGCGAGATCACGCAGATAGAGGGGTTCCGCAAGATGCTGCTCTATATAGTCACAAGCAGTTCCAATGCGATCGTCTTTTCTCTTCTCAATTGAGATTTCAAAGCCAGGTGAGGCAATCTGCTTGAGCTCTCTAGATGTTGACAGCAATTGGAGTAACTCAAGCACGAGAGTAAGTCGGATCAAACCTTTCGAGACAATCGTGCGACGAACCAACTCGTCAGCCTTCTGACGAGTGACTCCTGTAATCTCGAGCCCTAAAAGAGATCGCTCAAATAGCCGCCGCACTGGTTCCAATGATCGCTTATGAAACCAGCCTTCTCCCAGAAAACTTGGTAAAAATTGAATCACCAATGATTCCACGCTCCCTCGTCTCCCCTTCGGTTGATCACTCAGATCATTACGATAATCATGCGGTAAATTTGATCCCAACATGACTAGGTCGCCAGGCTTGAGAGGCGTAAGCTTATCCCCAACCCACCGGTGGGTCCCCCCCTTCGTCACCAATGTAATCTCAATCTCAGGATGAAAATGCCAGACGCATCCAAAATCTTTACCGCGAACCCTCTCGCAAGCCACAATTTCTGTGGCAGCCAATGGAGACAATTTTTCGATCAGAGGTTTCATGATTGTGGGGAGAGTCTAAAAGTTCTTCCTTGAAACCGCAAGGGGCACATTAAATGCGCACTGGCATGCTCTTCGAGGCAAATTTTGCCAAGCCTTATGATGGTTCGATTTGATGGTTCAGGGCGTCCAAGCTTCCTGACATTGTTGTCCAACGGTAGTGCTGCTCAATAGCATGAGAAACATAGACCTTACCCTCTCTCACCGCATCCAATAGAGATAGCCCCCTGGCTAGCCCAGCGGTGATGGCTGACGAATAGGTACAACCTGTGCCATGGGTGTGAACTCCATGGATACGACGGCCTTCGATCCAATGCGCTCGTTTTTGATGCACAAGAATATCAGGGGCTGCATCACCTGACAAATGCCCGCCTTTCAGTAAAACAGCGCAGTCAAATTTCTCTGCTAAAGTAACTGCCGCATCACTCATCTCCTCTCTTGATGTAATCGAGCCCCCCAACAACGTCGCTGCTTCATCGATATTTGGAGTGATGAGATGCGCCAAAGGAAATAACTTTTGCGTCATTTCTTTCACGGCCTCATCCTCCAGTAATCGACTACCACTGGTAGCAACCATCACCGGATCAACAATCAACGGGACACCCTTCTCCGCCATCGGTTGCCACGCAGCCACCACTGCTGCGACCTGTTCTTTTCCTCCCAACATCCCTGTCTTCGCCGCCACAATGGGAAAGGTTTCAATGAGGATGCATAGCTGCGCAGTAATCATCTCTGCGGATAACAATTGTATAGAATCCACTTTCGCGGGCACTTCCGCCACCACACTGGTGAGCGCCGTTAAACCATAACAACCAAGCGCTGAGAACGTCTTGAGATCAGCTTGAATACCAGCGCCCGCTGAACAATCAGATCCGGCAATGGTGAGGACAACTGGGCTTGATTTGCTCATGAGAAAAGAATCTTGGGAAATGGGAAAGCACGAGATACTTTTACTTTTTCACTTTTCACGGCATCATGCAAAGTATGTCTGTGTCTTTCGATCAACTTCCAGGACTGTCCGTTACGGTTGACCAGTTGGTCTATCAGCCTCATTTAAGCGCTCCACCGGAGCGGCCACATCCGTTTGCCTATTACCTGTCCATCCACAACAAGTCGGATGAAACAGTGACCATCGTCGGACGCAAATGGATCGTGACCGATAATACTGGTGAAACCCTTGTCGTCGAGGGCGATGGCGTCGTGGGACAAACACCGCGACTCGAACCTGGACAATCCTTCAGTTACAATAGTTTTCACGTCATCCGAGATACCAGTACTGCCAACGGAACTTTTTTTGGTAGCACGGACTCTGGGCAGCCTGTTTACGTGCGAGTGCCAGAATTTTCCATGGAACTAACCGAATAGGGATTCAAAGAAAATCACTGACTGTGCTGACAAACTAACTTGGCGCCACGTCGAACCATCCTTCTTCGGTAACAAAAGCCTGCATCGGGACATCATGTTCTTCTACTGGAATAACCTCACCGAACTGGCATGAAAAGCCCACTCCGACTCGGCGCGCCTGACACTGGGGATTATTAAAAAAGCGATCGTAATAGCCTGCGCCACGTCCCATCCTATGACCGTGCCGAGCTTCAAAGGCTAAACCGGGCGTCAAGATCACGGTGATGTCAGCAAGGGCCATCCGCCTCTCTGGATGACAAGCCGGCTCCAATACTCCTAGTCGGCCAACCGACAAGTCATCCATTGTATAGATCCGATACGGATGCATGCCCCCCTCTTGCATTCCAAAGAATGAAACGCACACGCCTCGTTCATCCAACCATGGAATGAGTGCGAGCAAATCAGGCTCCAACTTACTTCCTCCAAACATAGCCACCGCGCCTTTTGCGGGCAACCCGAAATCACTGACCTTCAACGTGTTAACAATTGACTGTGACCACTCGGCTTTCTGAGTTTCCGATAGCGCAAGAATTTTGCTGATCATACAACGCCGCAACTCCTGCTTTGTCTGATGTATTTGCTCGGAGCTCATTTCAATTTTGATCATAATCCTTCAGCGAAAAGGTGCTTGTCTTTTTTACCGGAAATACCTAACTTTCTATCTATTCGCGGTATGTCTGCGCCCTACCTGATCCGCTAATGCCAAACAATCCTCACCGCCCCAAAACACCACCAATTCAGGGGAAATGGCGCACTGCATTCAGGATTCCAATAGCCAAAACCAAAGTCGAACACGAAACTAAGGTTGGACTTTTACCCAAAAAGGGATGGCAAAAAAGGAACTTCAAATTCATCAATGATATCCTCATTCCTCAGTTGCTGGCACCACGACACCCCGGCACTGGGTCATCCCCGCTTGATGCACTTGAGAACAAGGAGACTGGAGTCACCTGGCTTGGTCACGCCGGATTCCTTATTCAGATCGGCGGCCGCAATATTCTCGTTGATCCCAATTGGGCGCTATGGCACGGCCCAGTGAAAAGAATCAGACACCCCAGCCTCACCGCTCGTGAACTCCCCTACATTGATTTGGTGCTCATCACTCATGCACACTTTGATCACCTCCACCTTCCCAGTCTTCGTGCCATTGCGGCAGGACAGCCCATCATCGTTCCTGAAGGCGTAGGCAGCATCGTTAAAAACTGCTCCTTCAGCAAAGTCATTGAAATGGATTACTGGAGCACCAAACGTATCGGAGATATCGATATCACTTTTACCCCCACAAAACATTGGGGTGCGCGCTATATTCATGATTCATATCGTAAGTTTGGCGGCTACTTGATTCAGTGCCACGGCCACACGCTGTTTCACTGCGGCGATAGCTCCTTGTTTGATGGCTTTAAAGAAATAGGCAAACGCGCGGAGATCGATGTCGCGCTCATGCCCATCGGCGCATACCAAGCTCCCAGCGGCAGACCCGTGCATATGAATCCGGAAGAAGCTCTCGAATCTGCCCAAATGCTCGATGCTCAACATATCATTCCGATGCATTACGACACCTTTCCTCTTGGCGGAGAACCACTCCATGAACCTGCGGAAAGACTCATTTGCTCAGCCTTGGCCCTTGGGCTTGAAAATAATGTGCATCTACTCGGTGAAGGTCAGCGCGCCATCTTTTCACCCTGTCATAGTAAGAAGTGAGAACGAAGCTCACTCTCATTGCCGCCATGGATGACAATCGTCTGCTGGCAGATGAACACGGCATCCCGTGGCATCAGCCCAAAGATATTAGCCATTTTCGTCATTATACTCAGGGCAAGTGGCTTCTTGTCGGCAGGCGAACCTTTGGTGAAATGCAGGGCTGGTTCACCGACCACACCCCACTGATTTTATCTTCTCAATGTGGCTATACTCCCGCCATCGGACGCGTGGTGGCTTCAGTGCCCCAAGCGATGGCTCAGGCGGAAGCAGCAGAACAAAATGAACTCGTCTGCTGTGGGGGCGGCCAAGTTTATGCGGCAGCACTTCCTTATGCTGACAAACTGGTCCTGACCCGGATTCAGCATCAGTTTGTAACTTCATCCAAGGCTATCTATTTCCCCAACTGGAATCATGAAGAGTGGCTGGAGATTGATCGCCGAGAAATTCCGATGGATGAAGTTAACCCTTGGCCCATGAGCTTCGTCACCCTTGAACGAAAAAATTTCGGTGGCGAATCTCGTATTGAAAGCAAGCTCTAAGCTATCTGCGCAACTTTATTGGCAGAACTCGAAGACGCATCATCCTTCTTTGGTGCCCGGCGATCCTTGAATGAAAGATAGACGGCGTATAAAATCAATACGGTTTGCGAACCCCAGTAGATATAAAGCCACTTCCATACACCATCCGTGAATCCGTAGGCGTGAAGTCCCACTCCAAGTTGATTCGTGCCAAACCATGAAAAGGCCACAATCATGCCCAGAATGATACTGCAAGCATGAAAGCCGACTTCACGGATATAGCCACCAAGTCGAGCATGAAGCATGATAAGGTTCATCAAGACAATCATGAGGGCGCCATTTTCCTTGGGATCCCATCCCCAAAAACGGCCCCATGAATAGTTGGCCCAAATGCCGCCCAGAACTGTGCCAACAAGCGAGAGAAACAGCCCGGCCATAACAAAACCATAAGTCATACGCGTGATATCTTTTGCCATGACATCCCCTGCTTTCACAGTGCCGGCCAGACGCTGCACTAGGTAAATCATGGAAAAAATAGCCGCGATCATTCCAGCGGCATAACCAAGATTGATACAGGGGACGTGTGTTGAGAGCCAAAAGTTGGTGATCAACACTGCCTGCAATTCCTGCAATGTATCCGAGCCTTCCATATTCATGAATCGTATCGAAAGGAACATGCCAGCTGTGCCTGCGATGCACGCCACCGTGATACCGAGCCCCTTTTTTGTCATCCATTCCGCAATCAAGGCAAGCGTTACGCCTGTGAGCGTGATAAATAAAATCGTCTCATAGAGTGTCGTGATCGGAGGACGCTGCATGATGAGACAACGTATGACAATGCCTACTATGCCTAGACCAGTTCCAATAATAGCAGCAAGCCAGCAAACAATGCGACACGAGAAACCCCATCGTGATATCGGAGCAAGCCAACTAAGCCCAAGACTCAATGAAGCGAGCACAAAACAAATAAGTGCGTAGTAAAAGTAATCTGCTTTGTGATAACTGATTTCCATAGCGACATGCCCGTTCTCTCCGCGAGCAGCGGCAGCCTTAATCACATGATCATGCAAAGTTTGCAGTTTGCTTTTGAAAGCAGCAGCATCCCCGCGCGCTAAGTAAACGTCTTCATAAAGAGTCAACATGTTGAGGTGGTCCTTCACTGTTTTCCCCTCCATGATGGCCTCCTGCAATACGGTTCCCGGGCCCTGCCACAATTCTTCTTTACTATCAACTGGTGGAAAAATACGCAGCAGCGATTCAGAGCTTCCGCTCATGAGTGCTCCCAATGTGCCGCGAAAAAACTCCCGCAACCACGGGTTATTCATCGGCGCAGCCGCTTCCGGATGTGTTTTGAAATACTCCACCATCTTGGGAAGCATCTCAGCGGTGCGGCCTTTGCCAATATCCGCAGCCGCCACAATTTCTGGCGGAACAGAGGATGCCATCTCACCGAAAGGTGATCGCACAAAATCAAAGTGCCCCACCATCATTTCATAATCGAGAAAATCGAGACTCAACTTTGCGAGGGCACGCTGCACTGGATCTCTGTCTTTGGCATTAATCTCCCTAACTTCTTGCATTTTTTTCATGAGTGCCACACGTCCCGCAAACAGCTCATTATAGGAATAGCGATCACGCTTGCTCTTGGCCTTTAATCCTAATGCAATAACCGCATCCGAATTATCTACGATGAACACCGCCATATCTTTGGCTATTTCAGGACGAAACCATGTCACCAGCATCCACTCAGTGGCTTCGAGCTTCACTGCTTTGCCCTTTTCATTAGTGATTGATTTGCCTGTAGCAGGATCAATCAAAGGCTCGCCCGTGCTCTTGGCATCACTCGTCAAATAGATGCTCTGTTTACCACTGAAGCGCAGCAATTTAAATCTGGCCACCGTGTCGAGTGGCTTAATCCGCCCCGCTTCTTGTACCGGCAGTGATTGAAACAGATTCACTGTTTTGGCATCACGCAAACCATCCAAGGAAGCCACAGGAAGGATGGTCGCCGGCTTTTCCTGCGCGCGCAATGGGAGCGCAGCGAGAATTAGTAATGAGAGAATTAGAATTTTCATGGCAACGTCTTTGGTGAGTTGATCAGACATTAGAAACAGATTTGGAGTTGCTACTGGAACGGGAAAGAAACCGATACAACTGCATCAGCATATGCGTGAGCAATCCCACCATCGTGATGAGCAATGCATAAAGCGGCCAGTAATCCGAAGGATTTTGCACTACCTGCAACGTCGATGATTTCACCACGGCTCCCCCACGTTCCGACATGTCGAAAGCATTTTGAAAAAGCGCAAAGCCCTCACCGCGAAGTGGCTCATTCATGGAAATGATTTTCTTCTCCTCACGACCATTGACCAGCTTGGTAACATGACTGGTGAACTTTCGTGCGCGTTCTGTGCCGGGATGCAATTCGCGTTCGAATAAATCCAGACGTACTGTAAATGGCAGTTTCCATGTGCGACGTGAGAGAGTGACACCGTAAATTTCATCACCGATTTTGAAGGCATAAGGAGCCGCAGCAAAACGCCAGATGATGCCCTGCTGATCCTGCCCACCCTTCTTGGAAATAATTTTTATCTGCGCCCCATCCATGTTTTTTTCCTGCTCCAGCTCTTCCTTAGCCGGCTGCAAATAATAGCCATCCACCGCCGCGCGCTTGGGATCACTGCCGTCATCACGTTTCGGCATGGCGTTCACTTCGTAGTTCATCACCATGAGATCAAAGGGCAGGTCCTTGCTCGTGAACGTGCGCCCCTTACCGGCAACCAAATCCTGAAACTCATCACCGGGAATGACCATCGCCTTGCGCTTACCATCGCTTGAAACAGGCTCAAGCTTTTCGATCTCTATCACACTGTCGTGAAAGCTCTGAAATTCATCGGTTGCTTGCCCTTCTGTAAGAGCCACCGCGCCGTCTCTCTTATAATACATCGAGACTAATCCAGCCAATAACATGAAAACAATCGATCCATGAGACATGATGACTCCGATGGTGCGCTTGGTCTTTCGGATACGCACAATGCCACCACAAATCAGGTTGAGCGATAGAACCATCATGAGCAAATAACCGCCAGGGATGAGGACGGGTAGCTTCCAAGCTCCAGCATAGGGAATATGCATCGCCCGTAGGCAGCAAGCGAGATCGACATTCGTGATGAGTATTGATTCAAAATACTTATCCTGACTATCGAACAAGCCATGCTCAACCTGCTCCAAAGTGCCGAGAAAAGTAATGAGCAATAAAAGTGTGAGGACACTAGTAGCCAGTCCAAACGAAGCAAAAACGGAAAACAACTTCGCGGGAAGCGACGATATAAGAGATTTTTTTAATGGGGCAGTCACAATTATTTTTATATAAAGGCTGAAAATACGACTAACGCCGAATGCTGATAGATTGGCAAAACTGTTCGAATGCAGCTTCGTTTTTGATGATGAGTTCCTTGGGTCCAGTCATCTTCACAAAGAGAGTAAACTCTGGGGCCGCTTGCACTATTCCAAGCAATCGATATCCCTTGGCGGCTTCCTGTGCGCCCATGGCTTTGAAATCACCGTCAAAACTTAAATAAGAAGCCTCACGTCCAAGGAAAGGCTTCTTCGGCAAATTCGTTAACTCTTCTGCTGAAAGAGCCGTCAATCCCATTTGAGTGCGCCAGCGATTCACGTTCGCCTCTAATCCGCCGGCATTACCTGGCATCGCAGAAAGATAACATTCACCGATGCCATTCTCACCAAAGCGAAGATCAATCAATCGCATACCCGCAGTTGCCGACGCTTCCGCAGGGGCATCCTTCCAGCCCTCTGGTGTCACCCATGTGAGCGGATTTTCCTTGGGCCGCTCAGGTGCTTCTTGATTGTCAAAGAAGCGCTCGGCACTGGAGGCCATAGCTTTCGGCACAGTGGAATGCGAGGATATATCTCGTGTTTCCTTGATCTCCATGCTTTCGCCAAGGCGCTTACAGGAGACAAGCAGCATCACAACACCTGTGATGAAAAGACTTTGCGCAAATGTTGAGTAGGTCACTGGATACAAACGATTGATCTCTTTAAATTGTTAGCCAAACAGCAAACTGCAAAAAGCGCAGTTATACCAATGCTAATTCGACTGTTCTCAAAGAACAGATGCCAGAGGAATAACAATCCCTTGTTTTACTTCTGCCGTTTTCGGCGCAGCAGGTGCAGGTGCCGCAGGAGCAGCGGGAGCAGGCGCGGCAGGTGCAGGTGCCGCTGGTGCCGCTGGTGCCGC
>VFKY01000238.1 GCA_009885275.1 Verrucomicrobiota bacterium
TGATATTGGGCTGTCCCGCTGCCGCGACGGACATCGTCGTTGCCGCCAGAGCTGAGAAAAAAAGAGAAAAGTATTTCCGGTTCATGGCCACTGTGAACGCTCATGCTCATCCTGTTGTTTCATCAAAGTCTTCGTTCACATGCTATTTCAGCTTCCACACCTGTCGTGTTTGAGCATGTTCCATTCCGTATAAAATAGCCGTGCTCTCAAACAAATTTTTGTCATCAACGAGCGCCATGATATCCGGCCAGCGCATTCTGGCGAAGCGGGCATCGCCCAAATGAACAAAAAGCGATCGATGCTCCTGACGTGACTGCTCAATCAATTTCACCAGCTCACTTGATTGATCGATGCTAATACAAGCAGGATCATAACCGAGGCGCTTGGTGCAAAATTGCACGGTGATAGGGTCCCGCTTGGTGTCGATGAATTTAGGATTAAGAATCGTGCGGGTAACTTTTGTCGCTGCGAGCGTGGGTTCAAAATCATGCGTTCGAAGAAGCCCGCATTCATTTGCCCAGAACACTCCCGGAACTGCCATCAAACAGATAGTCGCAAGTGTCTGCCAACGGCCTGGCAGTATAGCGGTTGCTTTTTCAATCCCTAATCCCATGAGCATCAAAAGTGCAGGCAGGAATGGAGATGCATACCATGGGAGAAGAGAGCTGCCCCATTTCAAAGCCACCAAAAGAATGGTCAGGAATGGCAACAGCATGGCGACAAACATCCACCAATTCTGTTTTGACTGGCGTATAAAAACGAGAGCGCCGGCGAGAATAAATGCTGCGGGAATACCAAACTCAAACACCAATTTAATCGCCTGACCCGGCCATTCAATATCTCGGCCGATGCAGTAAGGAGAAACCTGTTCTGGAGTGATCCAACGCTGCCCTGTGAGAAGCCAGGTTGTTGCTTCGATACACCACGGCCAGGGAGGTTCACCAGCCATGCTTCTTTCGCCTTTCATCCAAGCCAACACTTGGGGAACGGCTGGAAGCAATGTCGGCAGAGTGAGAAGCGCTCCGATGAGACAACCAAACAACCAGCGCCGGAACAGAACCCGATGAGGATCATCGCGGCGTGCCCAGAGACAACCGACAGCCGCCACATTCATCCCGATCACCCAGTGAATCTGCAACATCCATGTTGAAAGCAATAGCCACTGGCAAAGACCAAAAGCGATCCACCAACGCCACTCTCCCGTGCGCAGTCCACGCAGAAGCATAAGTAGAGCGAGCGGCCAAAGAGCAAATAGTAGACCGTAGCCACGTGCCTCTGTGGAGTATCGCACAAACCAAGGATGCAAAGTAAGCAAGCCCGCGGCGATGACGCCCGCTCGAGGGAATCCCCATTCACTCATGAGTTGATACACTAGAAACAACGCTATCAAACCCGCGATCAAGCAAGGTAAGCGCATAGCACACTCGCTGAAATAAAGGGCTTCAGGTGAATTCTGGCTTCGGTAAAGCAACGTATGTGATGCTTTTGAGAGCACTGAAAAAAAGCAGTGATTGTTAGGTGACCGATAACTCCAGATGGCCTCCCCCCAAGTGACCGGGCTGAACTTCAGAGCCCCTTCTTTTGTGACGCGATAGTCCCCAACCACATTGTGGCGCATGGTCCACTCCTCATCGCCCCACAAACTCTGCTTCAGTCTTGGCGCATTCAGCACGACGGAGAAAAACATGATCATCGCGAGCATCACAAGCTGCGTGGTTTTCTTTTGATCTCTGACCGGTAACACCTTCACAGGTTCCTGCCATTTTCTGAACCACCATTTCGCAGTGAAGCACATTGCAGCGAGCAACACGCCATCGATCATCAACGCGATGGGAAGCATCTGCCTCACCTGCACCACCCAGCGTGACAACACCTTGCCTTCTGGAGCTGGCAGCAAATATGGTATGGCAAAACCTAGCAAAAAACAGAGTAGTGAGAGAATCCCCAATAGGGAACGCAGAACCGTCAAAGATAACAAAGCGTGATTCGGATGCCCCTTTTCACTCGCTCCTAGCGGTTGAACATCATCCTGCATGATCAAAAACGAATGTCGATGACTCCATGCGCCTCCAATTGCGCATTCAGCTCCCTGGCATCAAGTGCCCCAGTTTCGCGCAGAGAAGCATCGGTACCCTGGCTTGAGGCCAACGCCTTCCATGCTTTAAACACATGTTCCCACGCTTTTTGTAAATCCAGCGGCAAGCCTTCGGTCGGCACTTGATTCATTTTTTCAGCCAGTTGCTTTATCATCGACTGACGTTGCGGCTCTGATTGAATACTGGCTTGCGTTTGACGCCACTGCAAAATGTCACGCAACGCGGCAGCAAATTTGTTCACGGCCATTTGTTCCTCACTGCGTTTCAGAACAGCCTCTGCGTAACGCTTCTTTTCTGATTTTGGCTTTTCTGGTTTACGACACCCCGCATTGCTGATGGTCAGCGCTAAAGCCAAGACCAGAAAATTCCAATTGGATCGTTGCATAATGCTCAAGCCAGAATCGGTTTCACTAGGTTGCCGGCCACATCGGTCAGCCGGAAGTCACGCCCCTGATGACTGAAAGTATATCGCTCGTGCTGAATGCCCATCAGATGCAGAAACGTAGCGTGAAAATCATTGACCGTAACTTTCTCATCCACCACATCGAAACCAAATTCATCCGTGGCACCATAAGTCATACCGGGCTTCACTCCGGCACCGGCAAGCCAACAGGTAAAGGAATCGCGGTGGTGTTCTCGACCATATTCCCCACCCTCTTTGAGACCGCCCTGAGAATAGCAGGTGCGACCGAACTCTGAAACAAACATGACCAGCGTATCTTCCAACAAACCACGCTCGGACATGTCCTCCAACAATGCCGCAATCGGTTGATCGATCTCCTTCGCATTGTTACTAAAGGCCGCTTGAAGCAATGCGTGATGATCCCAACCCGGATGATAGAGCTGCACAAAGCGCACCCCGCTCTCACACATGCGACGGGCCAGCACGCAGTTATAAGCAAAGGAACCTGCTGATCTCACCTCCGGTCCATACTTGTCGAGCGTCTCCGGTTTTTCACTCAATATATCGGTGATGCCCGGCACAGATGTTTGCATGCGAAATGCCATTTCATATTGTGCGATACGGGCATTAATGTCTCCCTCTCCACGACGAGTCATTTCGTCAGCCTGCACCTCGCGCAGATGATCGAGCATGCGGCGGTGGATTTCCGGCGGAAGCCCTGAGGGATTGTTCAAATAGAGAACCGCCTCCTTGCCAGCGCGAAAAGGCACGGCCTGATGCTGTGAGGGAAGGAAGCCACTATCCCACAAGCGTGATGAGAGCGGTTGGTCAGCTTCTTTCTTGGTCACCAGCACAATGAAGGCGGGCAGATTCTCGTTCTCTGATCCAAGACCATAACTGATCCATGATCCCATGCTGGGCCGACCGGGAAGCTGGCTGCCGCTGTTGATATAAATAATGGCCGGGTCATGATTGACCGCTTCAGAAACCATGCCCTTCAAAAAACAAATGCGGTCGGACTGCTTGGCTAGATGAGGAAAACGATCGCTAAGCCAGGCGCCACTTTGTCCGTGTTGCTTGAACTCAAAGGCTGAGCCTTGCATGGGGAAGCTGGCCTGTAATTTCGACATGCCGAGGGGCTTGCGACCATTAAAAACCGAAGCAGGCAACTGTTCCTTTTCGCGTTTTTTTAGCAGCGGCTTGTGATCAAAGGCATCCAATTGGGAAAGCCCCCCGCTCATGAACAGACATATCACTTTCTTGGCCTTGGGCGCAAAGTGTGGCAATTCAGGCAAGCTGATCGGCCCTCTCTCATCCGTCGTGCCGCCAATCAATGAGGTGAGAGCAGCACCACCCAAGCCATACCCCGACCGCGAGAGCCACTCTCGCCGTGACAGATGCCTTGGGTTGTTGAAACGTTGACAATGCATGAGACGAGATGAGGAAAATTAGTAGGAAGTTACAAAGGGTTCTGAACTAAACAGGGCGCGAGTCATCAGCAAAGTGCTCGCGACTTCAACCGCAGAAAGATTCTTGTTCACGGCTGAATCACCCGTGGAAGTAAGCAACTTGTCGGCTTCAGCTGAGTTTTTTGTGTAGTAATCACGAGCCTCATCAATGAGCTTCATCATTGTAGCCAACTGCACTTCAGAAGGTTGGTGACTCGTCAGAAGGCGGAAGGCTTCGCGCACACGCTGTGATTCCTGATCAGCTTCCGGATAATTTTTTACCAATTTCTCTGCCATGATTCGTGCCGCTTCCAAAAAACCTGTATCATTCATGAGAGCAAGTGCCTGCAATGGAGTCAGGGTGCATTCTCGGCGCACCAGACAAAATTCACGCGTAGGAGCATCGAACATATTCATCATCGGCGGCGGAGAGGTGCGCCGCCAGAAGGTATAGAGGCTACGCCGATAAAGCTTGTCGCCAGTGTCTTGAACATAGACGTGCTGAGTGCCGCTGTCCTCCCACACCCCTTCTGGCTGATAGGGATTCACACTTCTGCCTCCGATAGTGGGATTAAGCAGTCCACTAGCGGCAAGCGCGGCATCGCGTAACTGCTCGGCAGACAATCGGAAGCTTGGACCACGCGCGAGAAACGTATTGTCCGGATCATCACGGCCAATGCTTTCATTTGCTGGAATGGAAGATTGCCGGAAGGTCTTGGACAAAACAATCTCGCGACAAAGTGCCTTTATATCCCAACCACTTTCCACGAAATGCACGGAGAGGTAGTCTAGAAGTGCGGGATTAGATGGGGATTTCCCTTGAAGCCCAAAATCTTCAGGGGTGCCCATGATGCCTCTCCCAAAAAACAAGGACCATAAACGATTCACTTGTACCCGGCTCGTCAAAGGATGCTGAGGATCCGTCATCCACTGTGCCAGACCGCGGCGATCGAGTGGCGCGTCTTTAGGGAAAGGAAGAAGCGCCGCTGGAGTGCCCGGCTGCACCTCCTCACTAGGTTGACGGAAGTCGCCGCGTTTAAGCAAAGGTGTGGCGCGACGCTGTCCCGACATTTCATTCATCACCATGAGTTCAGTCAGGGGAATACTGAAATCATTTTCTGCTTTTCTAGCCAAGGTAAGCTTTTGAAAAGCCTCCCGACATGGTCCATCCACTTCACGGACATACCAGTCAAACCAAGCCTCATCCGCATGCTTCAACGCAGCACCTGCCAATCGTGACATCTCGACAGCACTTAATTCAACGTCAAATGCCCTTAACTCATCCAGTGCAGCATTGCGCAAACCGGTATCCAATGTGCGTCCACCCAGCCTCAAGGTAAGAGGATCACCCGCATTGGCATCCGCAACTTTGCCATTGTTGAAATCTCCCCATTCCTCCAAATAATCGATATCCTTGTAAAGATGATCGCGAATGATTTTCACCGGCAACTCTTTACCATCGACATACAATTTGATACCGGCAGCGCTACTGGAGCCGTCATAAGTATAACCGATGTGTTTCCAATCCTTGAACTCCACTTCCTCAACTGCCTGTACTCGAATGGCGTTCCCAGGGTAGAAATGTCCCAGAGTGGCGGTGAGCTTGCCTGATACGAAGGTAAGTTCATAACCACGGTGAGCACAATCCATCCCTGCCTTGCTGCGATGGAGAATCACACCTTGATCGGACACAGTGGGAGTGCGTAGCCAAACTGAAAAACTAAAGGGTTGAAAACGTCGATAATGGGCCACATTCGGAAACCCGTATTTCTTAGCCTTATCCTTAGGGAACAGACAACTGCCAGCGCTCTTGCCCGGCGCTTCCTCCGTAAAAATGGAACCGGTACCAACTATCTTGGGATCACTGTCGGCCAAAAATAAGCGCTCCTTCGTGTCCATCAAATCAAAACTCGCATAAAGCTCCGGCTTTGGCGACAGGGCCTCCTTGCGTTGAGACAATGTGTTGTCTGCCAATTCTCCCCACAATCCCACTCCACCTCCCGGAGGTGCGTTGCTTTTCAGCCACACCTTAAAACGTACCGCAGCTTCTGTACTTGCGGCCTGCCATTCAGATTCGGCCTTCTGCACTTCGCGTTTAAGTTTCTCATGCTGCGTCTGCTCGCCCGATTTATACACGAATGCTGTCGGCGTCGGAATACCATTGGTGTAGCGGGCAAACAAACCCCATTCATCAATGTTGTTCAAAAACGCGGCGAACTGATAATACTCTTTGGCAGTAAACGGATCATACTTGTGATCATGGCAACGGGCACACTCCAGAGTAAGCCCCAGCACCGCAGTCGAGGTGGTCTTGACCCTGTCAAAAACCTGTTCCCAGCGGAACTCCTCGGGGTCACTGCCACTCTCATTGGACATGACGGGTAGGCGATGGAACGCCGTGGCCACAATTTGGTCCTGAGTTGCTTCCGGCAACATGTCGCCAGCCATCTGCCACTGAACAAACTTGTCGTAAGGCAGATTTTCATTGAATGCCTTGATCACCCATTCACGCCAGGGCCAAACTTCAGAATCGGCATCTTCATGGCGGCCATAGGTGTCGCCATAACGCGCAGCATCAAGCCAGTTGAGTGCCATGCGCTCCCCATAATGAGGGGACTTCAACAATCGATCCACGACTTTTTCATAGGCATCGGACGAGTGGTCGCTCACGAATGCATCAATTTCCGAGAGTGTAGGGGGCAAGCCAATGAGTGCAAAATTTACACGGCGGAACCACTGTTCGCGATCTGCCTCCAGGGAAGATGGCCAGCCTTTTTTGATCAACGGGGCGCGCACGAGGGCATCGATCGGATTCGCGCAACCCGGGACTTCTGGTATGGGTGGTTTTACAGGCGGAATGAAAGCCCAGTGAGCTTCATACTTTGCGCCTTGTTTGATCCAGAGACGCAATAAATTCTTTTCCGCATCAGTGAGGGCACTATGCTTCTCCGGTGGCGGCATAACTTCATCCTCATCTTTGGATAAGAGTCGCTTTATCAGCTCACTTTGATCAGGCTCACCGGCCACAATCGCCTTTTTCTCAAGAGCGTCCTCGCGCTCATCAAGTCGAAGCTTCCCTTTCCGCTTGGCAGCATCTGCGCCGTGACAGGCAAAACATTTAGCTGACAACACGGGTCTTACTTCAAAATTATAGGAGACAGCATCCTCCGCTTTACCCTGCACGTGGGCAAAACCACAGACACCAAGCAAGGTGATTGCGGCATACTTGGAGGAGGTCTTGATAAAAATGGAGGCCATTAGAAACTAGGATGGATATCGGAATGTCTCACCTACCCAAAAAGGAGTCCGCCATAGCAGGAAAGAGATCCATTCTCCACAGACTTACGAGACGAGACTTTATCTTCATTTGAATTACTACGTAGAAACCTATATTCAGCGTTAATTCCTACGTATAAACAAAGCTCCTCGCAACATCTTTTAGAATTTTCTGTATGCTCCCATGCGATGTTTTAAGAAGCAAAACGCTGGCTATTGATGTGCCTTTTTCCGTTTTGCTTCTTGTTTCAAAAACAATGGCTCCAGATGTTTACGAATCCATGCGAACGCAGTTTCCATGCCATGGGCTTTATAGCACCTGCCAATCTCGGCTTCTACAACAGTGGGTTGACCAAAGTGATTGAGAAACTGATTACAGGTGAATCGTGTCTTCATGTCTGCATCCACGACACCGTACTTCTCAAGAATCCATGAGCGAACATAAA
>VFKY01000112.1 GCA_009885275.1 Verrucomicrobiota bacterium
GCAATCGCTACGAATCGGATGTCGGGAAATTCGAAAATGCCATCGCTTGTAATATTGATAATTTCCGTGATCTACCTGCCTATACAGACCAACTGGCAGAGTTGAAGGAAAAAAAAGTACTCATGTATTGCACCGGCGGTATTCGTTGTGAAAAAGCATCCGCTCTTTTTCGCAGCAAGGGATTTAAGAACGTCTTTCAACTTCATGGCGGTATCGTGACCTACCAGAAGGAGTTCGGTAATGATCATTGGTTGGGTGAGTGCTTTGTTTTTGATCAACGGATGACCGTGAAGGTGCCGGAGAACTTGAAACTCATCAGCAAGTGTGCGCATTCAGATCGGTTGACGACCCGCTTTTTCAATTGCCTTAACCCACGCTGTAATCGTTTGTATTTACTGGCTGAGGAGACAGAGATGGAGAATTCTAACTTCCGGCTATGTCCTGAATGTGTCGCTAAAGGGATGACTTCTGAGGACATGGTTAAGCCCGAGCCTATTGAAATGGTTTAAAGGAATCATCGTTTGTAACTATTCAGGTGGTATTCCTGAGGGCCAACGGTCCGATTCATACCAGCCCAGAGCAACGCTCTGGGTAACCCAGGAGAAGATCACCAGCCCTGAAGGGGCGGTTTATGAGCTCTCATCGTCTGGGTCGCCCTTTCAGGGCTGGTATCCATCTGCCACTCTTTTCCTAGGCCGTTGGCCTAGGCTGGTATCAAACGCACCGTTGGTGCTGCTGAATAGTTGCTCACCCACTACCGATTCGACCGCACCCATCTCTCCCAATTCTTCCACTGAGTCTGCTCAGAACCGACTTCAAATGATGAAATGACCAACGATCAAGTATTCACCCTCATTTTGCACTTGGCATTCCCTTCGCCCTCCGCTAGCACTTATCCCCACTCACTATAACTTCATCCTTCATCCTTCTAAACTCCTATGCCCCATATCTCGACCAACGGTATCAACATGTTTTATGAAGAGCGCGGTTCCGGTGAACCCCTCATTTGCATCATGGGAGTGACTGCTCCCGGCGGTGTCTGGGAAGCGCATGCGAACGAGTGGCAAAAGCATTTCCGCTGCATCCTCGGCGACAACCGCGGCGTGGGTCTCACCGACAAACCCGTTGGCCCCTACACCACTGCCATGATGGCTGATGACTATGCCGGTTTGATGGACAAGCTGGGCATCAAGAAAGCCCGCGTGGTCGGCTGCTCCCTCGGCAGTGTCATCGCTCAGCAACTTGCCTTGCGTCATCCTGAGAAAGTGCAAAGCGCCATCCTCATGTGTACTTGGGCACGACAAGATCGTTTTGGTCTCTATACCTGGCAGCACATGATGAAGTGCAAGGCCACGATGCGCCCCGAAGATTTCATGCACTATGTCCAGATGCTCATCTTCACGAAGCCTTGGTTCGACAACGACGACTGCTGGAACAACATGCAGCAGGGCTTAACCGACGCCGCGAACAACCCCGCGCCCCAAGCGGTTCACGCCATGGAAGCTCAGGCCGCTGCAGC
>VFKY01000080.1 GCA_009885275.1 Verrucomicrobiota bacterium
ACACCCAAAGGCACAACCAGAGGCAGGAGCGCCGGACGTGACCGAGAGGGTGATCGAGACGCTCGAGAACGCCGTGCGGCAGCGCGTGCGGGCCGCTCTGGAGGCGCGCGAGCGCCAGCGCCTCGCGGAGGGCACAGCGCCGGCGGCACAAAAGGACGCCGAGCAGGGCGGCAATGGCGCTCATACAAATGGCTCGCACGACGGCCCGGACGGCCCGGGGCCGTACACCGGGCCGACTGGCGATGACGCAGGGCCGTAGCGCGCCAGGCCTCCGCAGCGGGCACGGCAGGTCGCGATCGCGAGCACCAGCTTGAGAAGCAGCAACGAGAAGAAGCGTGGGTTCATTCAATCAGTCTTGCATGGTGAAACCAAGATAGCAAGGTTACTTACTCAGCCCTTAATTTTATAGACCGCCTTCTTGCGGCTGGACATTTTGGCAATACCTGCTACCCTTTGCGGGACATGCGAATCATTAAACCAAGCACGGTGAGAGAGTGGATGAAGGATCACTCACCCGCCAAGCCGGGACTGGAATGGTGGCTCGACACGGTAGAGAGTGCAAAATGGAAGAACTTGATAGAGTTGAAAAAGACCTTTCCGAGTGCCGATCAAGTGATCACGGCGAGCGGACGGCCTGTGATCGTTTTCAACATTGGCGGCAACAAATTCCGTCTTATCGCCGCGGTGCATTTCAATCGTGGATTAGTTTATGCCCTTTCCCTGTTTACTCACGCTGAATACTCGAAAGACCGCTGGAAGCTATTGCTATGAAAACCATTACCAAAACGAAACACAAAGCCATTGGAACGCTGCCGACCGACTATGCATCGCTCTGCCGTGATGTGTGGCTTCCTCGCCCGATCCGTGACAAAGTGGAATATCAAGCCGCTCTCGCCGCCATTGAACCGTTGTGGGGTCACGAGAAAAACATGAGCACCGATCAAGCGGACTGGTTTGCCCTCGTTACTGATCTGGTGGCACAGTATGAGGATGACCATGCGCAAAAGAGCGCTCCACTATCACTTGAAAAACGTCTCTGTGGTTTACTGGATGCGCATTGCATGACCGCTGCCGATCTTGCCCGTCTGCTTGGTCTTGATCCAAGCATGGGGAGTAAAATCATCAACGGCACTCGCCAGCTTACCGCTGAGCACATACGCAAGCTCTCGCGTCATTTCGCCTTGCAAGGTGATTATTTCCTCGCCTCGTAATGGCTATACGATAAAGGGCAGACGGCCAATGAGACAAACTTGTTATCGCACGTAACCTGCGTTAATATTGCCTTACTTATGGCGCTCTCTCTTGCCAGTCAACTCACCCGAAGCACGCCGTTAGATTTGGCCTTGTTGCGTTGGTATGCTGGATGTCTTGTGCCACTCGATATTGTCGAATTAGAGGACGTTGTAGAGCTTGCTCGCGTTCACTGCAAGATGAAGCTTGGACGCTTGGAATTGTTAAGAACCGAGTATCAAGATCATTGGTATCATGCAATGAGGCATATCGAACGCAATCGCCAGAAGCGTAGGCAAGGAATAACAATTAGACGCAAGCCAAGAATTCGTAGAGATCAGCCCGAAAGGTTCATGGCCAACTTGAAGAGAAGAGAAGGACTCGCTGGCGTTATTGCTGAACTCTCAAGAAAGCTCTCAAAGGGATATTAACTCTCGCGCGCACGGGCGCGGAACTACGATTAACATTAGCGGGTCGTAATGCGTGAGGGATTAACTTTGCACGCAATTTACGCGATGGGATTAACTTTGAGGCGAGGCGGGAATGCATTCCAAGCCGCTAAATAAATAAATCCCCATCACCTATGCATATTCGACTACCATTAAGCCCAAGTTAGAGGCTTTGGTCAGCATAAATGGCTAAGAACTGGCTAAGCACGAAATAGTTGCTCAGAGTAAATTCAACGTAACTCGTTGATCCTGAATGGTGCGCCCGGGGGGATTTGAACCCACGACCAAGGGATTATGAGTCCCCTGCTCTAACCACTGAGCTACAGGCGCGTGAGCTTATATTTAACTGACTCTGCGTCGGAAGCAAGAGGGGAAGTCGATGAACACAGCCAGCCCTCAAAGCGGATTATATTTACTTTGAAGAAAAAGTGTTTTGTGTGATCGTTTGGTAATGATTGATCTGATTGGCAGCATCAAGAATCCCGTGCATAGGAATCTATACAAGCTAGCGGCTCCGTTGGTGGAACGTGGACTGGCCATCACAGATTTTAAAGATCTTTACGAACGTACGCGGGCTAGTTATGTGCAACATCCCGATTATCCATCTGCGAAATCATGGTTTTCAAGCGCTGCCAAAGAGCTTCATGCTGAATACGTAGTGGATACGCCTTCGAATTTCGTTTTCCCATTAGAAGGTCCACTCATCATTGTTTCTAATCATCCATTTGGCATTCTTGATCCAGTCATTCTTGGAGAAATTATTTCTCAGTTTCGTCCATATGTCAGATTCATGACGAATTTTCTTCTCGGAAATATGGAAGAAATGCGTCCATGGATTATCCCAGTGGATCCTTTCGATAGTGAAAATAGTGTGCAGCGTAACATGGCATCTATGAAGGAAGCATTGAGATTCCTTAGGGGAGGTGGTGCTTTGGCTATATTTCCAAGTGGAGAAGTCTCTCATTACAAATTGGGCCGTGGCATAGAGGAGAGCCCTTGGACTTCGCATGTGGGCGCTCTGGTTCGTCGCACCAAAGCCACTGTGTTGCCGGTATATTTTGAGGGACAAAACAGTATGCTTTTTCAAGCCGCAGGTCTCTTACATCCTTTGCTGCGCACAAGCTTGCTGTTTCGTGAATTGTTTAAACACAGTCATGAGACTGTCGAAGTCAAAGTGGGACATCCCATTGCATTCTCTAGGCTTAAAAAATTCGAAGATGATGAAACCCTTACTCAATATCTTAGACTGCGTACTTTTATTCTTGGCCAACGCTCAAAGTCTGCGCCCAAAGCAAATCAGCCATTGATCCCAATTGCTGAAATTGCATCAGTGCTGCCTTTACCAGTTAAGGCTACCATTAATAAACAAGAGGCATTTGAACATGAGGTGCAGAAGCTTCGAGCATCCGGCGCCACTTTAACACAGCACGGTCAACTCAGTGTTCTGGTAGCGGCAGCACCAGAGATACCATACTTGTTAAAAGAAATTGGGCGATTGAGGGAGATTGCTTTTCGAGAGGTCGGAGAAGGCACGGGTGAGGATATCGATTTGGATCGCTTCGATGAATACTACCTTCATCTCTTTTTATGGGATGATAATGAACGCCGAGTGGTCGGAGCTTATCGTCTTGGACGTGCTGATATGATCATACGAAGATACGGAGCGAAAGGTCTTTATACTAATAAGCTCTTTAAATTTCAAAAACCCTTCCTGCAGTATCTAGATGATGCGATTGAAATGGGGCGCAGCTTTATCGTTCCTCAATACCAAAGGTCATCTGGTGCGTTGCCGCTTATGTGGAAAGGTATTCTGACATGGGTTTGTCGTAATCCGCATTACAAAAAACTGTATGGGCCTGTCAGCATCAGTAAGGATTACAATGGCTTGTCGCGAAAACTCATCGTTGAGTTTCTCAACGATAATAGATTGCACCCCGAATTGGCAACAATGGTTAAGCCACGTCAGCCCTTTCGTTATGGTAAAAACAAGCAGTTACTCAGTGAATTCATCTCTGCTGAGCTTGATGATCTAGATGATTTCTCGGCTTTAATCTCAAGCCTAGAGGAGAGCGGGAAAGGCATACCTACCTTGTTAAAGCATTACCTTAGACTAAATGGTACAATGCTTAGTTTCAATGTGGACAAAAACTTTTCCTCCTGTCTCGATGGCTTAATTTTAGTGGACTTGATGGACACGGATCCACGATTGCTTGGCAAATATATGGGTGAAGAACTCTGCGGCAATTATTTGAGACATCATAGAAAAGCCTAAGGCAGTCTTTTTATCTGTGAGCCCCATCGAACATTTTGATTTTCTGTTGTCGCGGCCTGAACCTTTGCTCGCATTGGCTCCCATGCAAGACGTGACGGATCTACCGTTCTGGGAGCTGATGACCCGTTATGGTGGGGCGGATATTTATTACACAGAGTATTTTCGTGTTCATGCCGATTCTCATCTTGAGAAACCAATTCTGGCTTCCATAACAAAAAACCCCACAGGTAAACCTGTTGTGGCGCAGATGATTGGCAATGACATCTCATCGCTCATTCGTACGGCCAAAGAATTGATGGAACATGAAGTTGCTGCAATCGATCTTAATTTGGGATGCCCTGCGCCCGTTGTTTACAAAAAATGTGCCGGTGGTGGGCTATTGCGAGAACCGAAGCGAGTGGATGCAATTCTTGGGGCTTTGCGGGAAATTATTCCCGGAAAATTTACCGTAAAGACGCGCATCGGGTTTGATGATCCCGCGGTGTTTGAAGTTTTGTTGCCGCTTTTTAGAAAGCATTCCATTGATCTGCTTACGGTGCATGGGCGCACGGTAAAAGAAATGTATCGCTCAGCCGTGCATTATGATTTCATTGCCCGCGCTGTTGATGAAATGTCATGTCCAGTGTTGGCCAATGGCAATGTCTCTTCTGCATTCAAAGCTCAGGAGATATTGCGCGTGACCGGTGCCAAGGGGTTGATGATAGGGCGTGGGGCCATTCGTAACCCGTGGATGTTTCAACAAATTCGTCAGCACTTGCAAGGTAGAGCCATCACCCACCCAAATGGGCGGATAGTGTTGGCTTACATTCGTGATCTCTATGAAGCGGTTTGCGATTACGCCATGCCTGAGCTTTCTCATGTTCATAAAATGAAGAAATATCTTAACTTCATTGGATTAGGGGTTGAACCAACAGGCGCTTTTCTGCATGAGATCCGACGAGTAAAAAGCAAAGTGGAGTTTTTTTACGTCTGCGAACAGTTTCTCGATCATACAGAGCTGATGCCTCTGGAGCCCTTTGCGCTTCCGCTTAAAGATGTGGATGTCATGGCTGGGGAACATCTTTAATCCAATAAACAAAAAGGAGCACGCGCTCGCGTGCTCCCTGTAAGATATAACACAGTCAGGGTGTTAAGAAGCGCGTCCGAGATAGGAACCGTCTTCCGTTTTTACGGTGATCTTATCCCCTGGATTGATGAAAAGGGGCACTTGAACTGAGAGCCCGGTTTCCAAAACACAAGCCTTGTAAACATTGTTCGCTGAGTCGCCCTTCACGCCTTCCGGTGCTTCTGTGACGGTCATGACCATAGACGGTGGAAGCTCGAGGCCAGCTACTACGTCATCGGTGAATACAATAAGATATTTTTGACCTTCAAGAAGATAGAGTTTTACCGGCTTAACCAAGCTTTCATTAAGTGTGACATCCTCAAAGGTCTCGGGATGGATGAAGTGATATCCATCACCATCTTTGTAGCTGTATTCATGAGCGTCCTTGTTGAGAACCACAGAATCGAGGGATTCATTGGAAGTCATGCGGAGATTGTGAACCTTGCCCGTGGTGATGCTGCGGATGGACATCTGTACATAAGACGCCATGCGAGGAGGTGTCTTTAGTTCAGTATCGGTGACGAGACAGACGTCATTATTGTGACGGACAGCGTGTCCTTTGCGGAGATTGATTACGGGTGTGTTAGCCATGATCAGGGTTTCTTAGAGATATTCAGGACAAATGCAAGAGCGACAAGATGGAAGATGCATTCCCAACCTAGCTTAATTCCACTGCTATATCGCACGAAGCGGTTGATTCAATCTCGGTAGCAGCATAACATGCTGTGTTATATGTTGCAGCTTATGGTCGAACTTTGGAGAGATGCGGTAGAGATATTCATTCTCGCCGTTCTGCTCTATCAGGGTTATCGCTTTCTTAGAGCCACACGCGGAGCTCATATTTTAACAGGTTTGCTGGTGCTCCTGCTGGGACTGACATTGATCTCACAACTACTGAATCTGGTGGTTATGAACTGGCTCTTGGAGCACTTTTCGGTGTTTTTGGTGGTGGGTCTAGTGGTGCTATTTCAGCCGGAACTGCGTCGTGTTCTAGCGGAATTAGGTTCGCACAGTTTATTTTCTTTTAATGGCACCGAGGGGGCGAGCATGGATCAGTTGGTTGAGTCGATGGTGCAACTTTCACACAAGCGCTGCGGGGCGCTTTTTGCGATCCAACGTGGTATTGAATTGAAGCCCTATGCCGAATCAGGTGTCAGCATAGATGCTAAAATATCGCTGGAACTCATCGCTACTATTTTCCATCCTAAATCTGCATTGCATGACGGTGGAGTGATCATAGAGCAGGGGCGGATTGTTGCTGCGGCCTGTGTTTTTCCAGTAAGTCAGAAAGAGATGAATGATCGAAGCATTGGGCTTCGTCATCGCGCGGGGCTTGGCCTTACAGAGGAAACAGACGCGATTGCATTATTGGTGAGCGAGGAGACCGGCGCTATGTCGTTATGTTATAAGGGAAAACTGGAGCGTGACTTGGAGGCAGATGAGTTGCGGGCGCGATTACAGCAAATTTTTAAAAATGGCGGGGAAGACATTACGATTGATCCGAAAGAAGTAAAAAAGGAGGCTGCTCGTGTCGCGAATTAAACTGTGGTTCACTCGCGACTGGGAAGCAAAGCTGGTGGCGCTCGTGCTGGCCTTTCTACTTTGGTATGTCATCAAGGATCAGATTAATCGAGCTAACATAAAGTTGGAGACACCGAAGGGGTGGCGTTCTGAGTCAGAGAAAAAGTAAGGCGTCCCTCATGCGGTCACGCTTTGACTTGAGCCACAAGCCGCGTTAATTGCCACCCTTTATGGCAGCTAAACGACAATACTTTGGAACTGACGGCGTGCGTGGTGTAGCGAATCAACATCCAATGACGCCGGAGTTTGTCATGCGACTCGGTCAGGCTGCAGCATCTGTGCTTTGCAAAGACTCAGAGAAAAACAGCGCGCGCCCTCTCTGTATCGTCGGTAGAGACACTCGATTATCGGGTGACATGTTGGAGGCCGCACTTGTCGCTGGATTAAATTCTATGGGTATGGATGTGGCGCTCTGCGGAGTGGTGCCTACGCCAGCGGTAGCGCTTCTGACTAAAATGGATGGAGCGTGTTTTGGGGCGGTGGTTTCCGCTTCACATAACCCATTTCAAGACAATGGGATCAAATTTATAGGAGGAGATGGCTATAAACTCAGTGACGAACAAGAACTGCAAATTGAGGCCGTTATCGCCAGTGAGGGTTTGCTTACTAAGCATATTGAGGGAACGAGCATAGGTCGTACATTTGTCTCTAAGGAGGCCGCCGAGCGATATATTGTCCATGCGATCAGCTCCATGCAGGGCCTTACGCTTCATGGTATGAGTATCGCTCTCGATAATGCCAATGGGGCAGCATCAGTCACCAGCACGGAGACTCTGAAAAGGTTGGGCGCGAAAGTGGAGGCTTTTCATTCCACTCCCGATGGCTCTAACATCAATCATGACTGCGGGTGCACGCATCCTGAGATGCTCGAATCATTAGTGAAACAAAGCGGCGCTCAGGTCGGCGTGGCTCATGATGGTGATGCGGATAGGGTTGCTCTCTGTGATGAATATGGGCTGCGTCTAAGTGGGGATGAACTCATCGCTATTTCGGCAGTTGCCATGTTACGAAAAGGCGACTTGAACGAAAGTACGGTTGCGGTGACGACCATGAGCAACTTTGGCTTGGATGATCTTATTACAGGTCTCGGTGGTAAAGTCATTCGCACCGATGTTGGGGATCGCTATGTCATCGCTGCTATGAGAGCGCATGGATTGAATTTTGGCGCAGAAGAGAGCGGACACATCGTGTTTCGCGATTATGCCAGCACCGGCGACGGACTCATTGCTGCCCTGCAAGTGCTCAAAATCATGGTAGAAACAGGCGAACCGCTCAGTGAATTGCGCAAGAGCCTCAATCCTTTTCCTCAGGCCAAACGGAATCTCCGAGTGAAATCCAAGCCACCCATGGCCGAGTTGGTGATCGCTTTGAAGCTGGTGGAAGAGACCGAGAAGAAACTAGGCAACCTTGGTCGCGTCTTATTGCGATATTCTGGCACAGAGTCACTCATTCGCCTCCTCATCGAAGGCCGCGATCCTGACTACATCGAAGCCCAAGCCAGCAAGATAGCCGAAGCCATTCAAGCGCAGATTGGGGCGTAGTTAACCGAATGCTTGAAGCAATGTAAACAAGCGTAAAAACGATGGATTAAGGGGATAAACGAGGCTAAAACAGGTGAAATTTGAGAAGAATGGTGGCGGGAGTCATTCTAGGTATCCTAGATTTTATGGTTCGACAGCTCGATTCGGATTGTAATTTTTTAACAGGTGAGCTCTAATTAGCCTCTTCATTAAAAAAATGCCGTTAAGCAAACACTTCACAGACTCCAATAAAGCACTCGGTACTGGGTTTAACCTGACCTGTTTATTGGTGATTACCTGTGCCTATCTCTGCGGAGCATTTGTCGCATGTGCGCAATCTGTTGGTGCTCAAACGGTTGCCGAGAAAGAAGTGGCGAAAAGGATGGGGGCGATGAAGGAGGCGCAAGCTCTGATTATAGAGGCGACTTTACTCTCGGATAAAGGGGACATGGTGGAGTCTATGAAGCTTTATCGGCAAGCATGGGATATTTTGCCTGATGCCCCGATGATTGCTTCTGTTCGCATGCAGGCTCGTGATGGGTATTCTTTATCCGCCAATGCACAAGCGAAGAAACTTGCGGCTACGGCACGCTATTCAGAAGCTCAAGAAGTACTAAAAAGCATTCTTTCGGAGGACTTTGATCCTGAAAATGTTGAAGCAAAAAAATTCACAGATCAGTTGGCAGATCCTAATCGTTTCGAGCCGGCATTGACTCCAGAGCATTTGAATAACATTAGCGAAGTAACTAAAACCCTTCGTGAAGCCAATGGATTGCTGTCTCTTGGTGAGCTTGATAAGGCCACAGTAAGTTTTCAAAAAGTATTAAGCATTGATGCCTATAACACTGCGGCTCGGAGAGGAATGGAACGAGTGGAACAGGAGAGGTCGCGATATTTTTTAAGCGCGCGCGATCAGCTTCGGGCCAAGAGCTTCAGTGAAGTGGATAAAGGGTGGGAAGATGCTGTTCCTGTGGCAGACTTATCGGCCCTTTTTGGGGGGCCGTCTATGGGGGCTGTGGTAAATGGACCTAGAGACAATGCGCTCATCAAACTTCGTAAAATGATCATTCCTATTGTGGATTTGGACGGCGCAAGTTTGGAGGAAGTGGTGGAGTTTTTGCGAGTGCGCAGTCGTGAGCTCGACCCACTAAAGCGTGGAATAGATATTGTATTGAAAGTTTCCCCTGAACTACGTGCTAAACCTGTAACCATTACGATGAATGCAGTGCCGTTTGAGGAAGTATTGCGTTATGCCACAGAAATGACCGGCACAGTTTATCGCGTGGAAGATTTTGCTGTTACGATCAGCTCTCACAGTGAGCAGTCGAATATAATCACCAGTAAGAGCTATCGTGTGCCGCCCGGGTTTATTCAAAACGCACCAGTAACAGATGCCGCTGCTCCCATAGACCCTTTTGCGCAAGGTGGATCAGTGCAAGCCAAGGGGTTGACGATGCGTCGCTTGGGTGCAAAAGAATTCCTCGAGTCTCGAGGTGTAGCTTTTCCGGAAGGGTCTGCCGCATCGTATAGTCCAAGCACGAACATTCTCTTCGTTCGTAATACCAGTGGAAATTTGGCTATGATTGACACACTTGTCGAGCAGGTGGCGAGCAGTGCCCCTAAACAAGTCGAGATTCAGGTCAAGATGATCGAAATTAACGAAACAAGACTTAAAGAGCTCGGGTTTGATTGGCTTATGGGGCAATTTAACGTTCCGGGCTCAGACGGAGTGTTTGGCAGTGGTGGCACGGTGGGGAATCAACGCAGTGGAGCATTTACCAATGCTGATTTTCCTATTGCTACCCCCGGTGGAGCTGTAGTTGGTGGGAACCCCATTACCGCAGGACTGCGCAGTTCAGGTGCAATTTTAGGCAAGCCGTCCATTGATGCTCTTATTGGTCGAACCAGCGTGGTGCCATTAGACTCCAAGTCACCGGGAGCTTTTGCTGTTTCTGGTGTCTTTACAGATCCCCAGTTTCAGATGGTGATTCGGGCGCTCAATCAATCAAAGGGCGTTAACATCATGGCTTCACCCACGATTGTGACTAAGAGTGGGCAGCGCTCTAGTGTTTCGGTTTCTAGGGAGTTTCGTTATCCAACGGAGTTTGATCCTCCACAAATACCGCAAACTGTCGGTGATCCGACTCCTGGTTCAGGTGTCGGGATCTTCGCTCCACCAGTCGTTCCAGTCACTCCAACGACGCCGACTGCGTTTGAGAAGCGTGATATTGGCTATTCATTGGAGGTTGAGCCCGTAGTAGGTGAAAACGGCAAAACAGTAGATTTGAATCTGGTTCCAAGTTCCGTTGAATTTGAGGGCTTCATTGATTATGGAGAACCGATCGCCCTTACAGGTACAGCAGCTCCAGCGGGTGCCATAGCCACGCCAAACCACATCTACCAGCCCATATTTCGTACAAATAAAATTACCACCTCTGTTTCTGTTTGGGATGGAAACACGATTGTCTTGGGTGGTGTGATGTATGAAACAAGGACAAAAATTAATGACAAGGTTCCCATGATTGGCAGCATCCCAATCGTAGGTCGTGCATTTCAAAGTCAGGTGTCCAATGTTGAACGCAAAAATGTCATCTTCATGGTGACAGTGCGTGTCATTGATCCTGCAGGGAACAGCATCAATCAACCAATGGCCACACCAGAGACTGCGGGTCAATAAAAATCCCCACAGTTGCCGTGTTCATAATTAGAAGAGCGGAATCTGTATTTCAGGCTCAGGCTGGATGATCTCGCTCTGAGGAGCTTCTATAGCCAGTGTTTTTGAGAACCACGCTTGTGCTGGAGCGTCACCATGGACGAGTAGCACTTTTGGAGCATTCACCTTACGTACATAGTCCACGATTTGCTCTCGGGTCGCGTGTGCGCTGAAATCAAAACTTTCCACCCGACATTTCAATTCTACTTCAGGCATCTTCGAATCAAGTTTTACCTTGTCACCCAGCTTCGCCTGTCGCAGGCGATAACCAGGTGTTTCTGGATCGGTATATCCAACAAAAGCTACGGAATTGCGTGGGTTATCGAGAAAGCGTAAAGAAGCAAACTGATTGGATATGGTGCCCTCACTCATCATTCCACTGGAGAGCGCATAAATGGTGTGTTGATTGTATTGAATTTCCTTCTTCCGTTTGCGCGGCGCAACCAGAGTGCTCATATCTTCCAGAATACGGAATCCCTCATAACTTCTACGGACTCGACTGGCGTAATGATCGTAAAGCACGGTGAGCTTGGTGCTTAAGCCGCCAATGATGACAGGGGCAGCGGGAATTAAGTCCATTTGTCGCAGTTCATGTAACATCATCATGAGCTCCTGTGATTTGCCCAAGGCGAATACGGGAATGAGCACGGATCCATTTTGATCAAATGTTTCTCGAATCAATTTTGCCATGCGCTCCTTTTCCTCACGACGAGAAAATCCTTCAGGGCGCTGATAATCACCACGCGTGGTTTCGATGATGAGCGCATCTATGCCTTCGGTAGGGAAGTCAGCTTCACGTGTGATGGTTTGAGCTTCGAAGTTGACGTCGCCTGAGTAGAATACTGTCTTGCCTTGGTGGCGCAGCATGACGCCAACGGAGCCTATGATATGTCCGGCATCAAAAAAAGTGCACTCAATCTCTGAGTTGGGCAGGAGAAAAGTTTTTTGAATGTCGCGATAAACCCAATTGGCGCGAATCTCATCGAGTTCGCGATGGGTAAAGAGAGGGTATTCATTGATGCCCAATTCCTCCCGCTGTTTACTCATAACATTCACAGAATTGTGAAGCATGGCTGAGCCAACCTCACCGGTGGGTTCCGTCATGATGACAGAAGCCTTCGGCTGTCTCCTTTGCAGCACTGGCAGGGCACCTATGTGATCATGGTGTGCATGAGTGATGATGATAGCATTCACGCTATCGTGGGGCACGGAGTTGAAGTTGGGTAGCGAATCTAATCCCTTTTGTTTAGGATGCGCTCCTGCATCTAGAATGATGCGATATTTACCAATTTCAATGAGGTAGGAATTTGCGCCAATCTCCTTGCGGCGCGTCAGACTGCGAAAAATCATGAGGATGAACTTAAGACAAACATAAGCGCCGTGTAGCGCGGGATGATTGCGTTAATGTATAAATATCGCCTTGGCAAGTGCTGTCATGTGGGAGAGGACACCACGGGAGTTGATATTGCGCCGGTCGGTTCTGTTGATACTGCTTCTTGACTAGATTTTTTAGGCCAGATAAGACAAAAAAGTGTACTGGCGCATGTGACAACCATCGTAGCGATTGGCGACCACCAGGAGAGGGAGGATTGAAAAACAAGCAAACTAACGATCAGAGAAGTCAGGGCAAAAAACAATCCAATCGTCACGGCCCCGATACGTCGATAATGAAGTTGCCAGAAACCAATGAGACAAGCCAGTGCCGCGCCGCCCATATCCCACGTCATTGGCTTGCGATGTAAGGGCGGAGAGCTCAATGCTTGAGCGATAGCGCGTGCTTGAATACCGCCGCGATTACTTGTCGAGATCACGATGATCTTCTTTTTGCCAAGTGTATTTCGGATGCGGTTGCTATCAGCATCTCCAATATCGGGAGACATCAAATCAAGAGCATTTATCGTAGGCACCTTGAGTTTGTCGTCGAGAATCAAAGCCCCGTTGGGAGCAAGTGGTACCATGTGCTCATCACCGAGACTTAAGCGTGCGCCAGCACCAAAAGCGATTCGTTGGGAGGCATAGGGCACATGTCGAAATAAAGTGACTGCTTGTGCGGCTAGTGATGGAACAAGGTGTTGACCATCGAAAGCGACAAAGGGCACGATCGACAGATTGTTTTCAATAGTTGGGTGAGCCAGTTGTGTGAATCCTGACTCCACTGCAACCCTCAAGCTTTTATCAGGGACGCTCGTTACTCGTGTAAATACCAATACGTTTTTACTACCGTCATCACGGCAATTAAGTGCAGGCATCTCGTTTGAGGCAAAATCGCCAGTTTCCACGCTCATTCCGGCACCTTCGGAGGAGATATCGAAAGCAAGCACAACATTAGGAAAGGGCACCATTGCCTGACGCAGTTGAGAGATGAACTGAGTGTCTGCATTATCCCATCGAAGTGGCTCGGCGATGGCCAACACTTCGGGTTCATGAGCATAGAGACGCTTCAGGGCAATGATATAGTCCAAAGGCGCCGGAGGCCAGTCACTGTATTCACTTCTGTCTTTTTCATCAAACTGAACCAGCACAACATCTTTGGTATCTTCCTTGGCGCGAATTTCAATTTTATCTCGGGCATTTGCGACAAGGAAATCAAGAAACCATTGCTTGGTTTCTTGTAGGCGCCCCCTTTTTTCCACCAAGTTGAACATGCCCAACGCAACAGCTAGCAAGATGAAAAGAGTGGTGGCGCGTGCTTTCATGAATTTTTAGGTTTAAAGATACAGTTGCCAATTTAAATCATGATTCGATGCGGAAAAGATGCATAAAAGTCGCACTGGGATCAAGACTTACATAGTTGCTTGCGCCATGCCATTTATAACGGAGGCCGTGAATAAGATCATGCACATGATAATGAGCATCATTGGACAAACCTAGAGCATTCATATCGAGATGTACCATGTCTGACGCTACCTCTGATGGGCTCAAATTGATGATGATTAAGATTCGATTCGAGAGGTCAGGCGTGGTTTTACTATAGATAATGATGTCCTTATGGTGAGCGGCATGAAAGTGCAAATTGTCGTAGTATTGCAGCGCAGCATTGCTTTGACGTGACTCGTTCAAAACTCTGATGAACCCCTTGATATTGTCGGGAGAGTTCCAGTTTCGTACTTTGATTTCAAACTTCTCGGAGTCCAAGTATTCTTCCCGACCGGGTAGTGGTTGATTTTCACAAAGTTCATAACCGCTGTAAATTCCCCAGTTCGATGACAAGGTTGCGGCCAGAGCGGCGCGAATTTTAAACATGGCGGGACCGGCATGTTGTAAATGATGCGGAAGAATGTCCGGTGTATTGGGCCAAAAATTAGCGCGATAATACCAGCGCATGTCCGTTTTGGTCAACTCCGTTGCATATTCCGTGAGTTCTTGCTTAGTTTCCCTCCAAGTAAAGTAGGTGTAACTTTGACTGAAACCAATTTTCCCAAGTCCTTGCATCATGCGTGGTTTGGTAAAAGCCTCTGCGAGAAAAAGCACTTCAGGGTCATAAGCTTGCACTTCGGCAATGAGCACTTCCCAAAACGATACTGGTTTGGTGTGAGGATTATCGACACGAAATATTTTTACACCTCGCTTCACCCAAAACAGGACCACATCAATCAATTCCCGCCAAAGCGCCTTCCAGTCTGCGCAGTGGAAGTTAATGGGATAAATGTCCTGATATTTTTTTGGAGGATTTTCCGCGTATCGGATGGAGCCATCTTCGCGCTGGTGGAACCAGTCTGGGTGTTCTTTGACATAAGGATGGTCGGGTGAGCAATTGACGGCAAAATCCAGAGCGATATCCAGATCTCTAATTTTCGCTTCACTCACCAGCCATTCGAAATCGTTCAGCGTACCCAGAGCAGGTTCGATAGAGCGGTGTCCCCCGTTCGCGGAACCAATTGCCCAAGGAGAACCAACATCATCTTGATGTGCTGTTAAGGTGTTATTGCGACCTTTGCGATGCGACATCCCAATAGGGTGAATAGGAGGAAAGTAAACAACATCAAACCCCATCGCTTTGGCGTCATCAAGTCGGGGCAGGCAATCACGAAAGCTACCGTGTTGCCCTGATTGATTTTTAGCACTGCGTGGAAAGAACTCATACCATGCTGAGAATCGGGCGCGTTCACGTTCGATGGTTGCATGGTTCGATTTTGAAATGGTACTCAGAGTGCGGTCAGGAAATCGATCGAGTATGGATTGCAAATCATCACCCATCAGCACTTCTATAAGATGCTCTAAGGGAAGAAGCCTCAACATGTTCGCGAGTTCATGTAGTTCCTTCGATGTGTTTTTCGCGCCGGCATTTTTGGCGCGATCTGCGGTTAGTTCCAGTAGCCTGGCGCCTTCACGTGCTTCAATAGCAATTTCGGGGTCAAGCGCGTCGAACTTGGCTTTAAAGTGCTTTTTCCATGTCTGCCAGTTATCGACCCAAGCCTCAATCACATATTCCCAGCGGCCACATTTGTCGAAGGTGCATTGACCAGCCCATTGGTCATTGTCGCGAGGCTGCATGGAAAATTCTGTCCACGTCTGTTCATTCGTTCGTCGGTATTTTAAGACGGCGCATAATAGGACATGTCCGTCTGTGAAAATGTCGGCAGTCACATGCAAGGGTTCATTAACGACACGTTTGATGAGATAACTGGAATCCCCTAGAGTAGGATAAAAGTTTTCAATAACCACAGTTGGCGCGTGATGTGGGGTGCGTTCTATCAAACTCATGGGGTGCTAAGTTTCACAGGGTGTTTATGAGAAGGCAACTCATTACAGGAATACCTGTAATGACTCAAGTGTGGGATGTGATGTGCAGATTTTTTTGAGTCTTTCTACCGCAACGGGGATGTGTTGCTCAAAGTGGGGCTTTCCTAAGTTACGACTGAGGTTGGCATAGGCGCCCAGTGCTTGCATGAGACGTTGAGCTGCACACAGCCAATAGGTCTCCTTTAGTGAATCAAGGTTACGATGCGTGTGATCTGCATACCACTGGAGCAGTGTTTCACGTTCTAATTCTGTGAGGTTGACATAGGGATCGAGCAGAAGGGATGCGAGATCGTATTCCGCTAACCCAGGTCGTAGCCCTTGATAATCAATGAGCCATGCAGAACGATCACGTATGATGACATTTTGACTTTGGAAGTCACGGTGGACTAATCCTCTAGGTAGAATAGAGAGCTTGGTTCGTATGTCATGCAGAGCGAGATGCGCATTTTTGTATGAAGGCGAGTCGGCATCTCGGCTGAGAAATCCGCGAACAAAATGGCTGAGAAAGTAGTTTTGCTCCCACTCATAGAGTCGCTCATCAAAGCATAACTCCATTTCCGCAATATCATTCGCAGAGAGTGTATCA
>VFKY01000323.1 GCA_009885275.1 Verrucomicrobiota bacterium
AGATATTCCAGTGCCATGGCGCTGCATTCAAGGTGCCAACCGGGACGCCCCTTGCCCCATGGACTGTCCCAAAAGTTTTCGCCATCGGTATCTTTGTGAGCTTTCCAAAGAACGAAATCCGCTAATGAGTCCTTGGTGTATTCATCACTGTCATTGGCGACTTGCGCGGAACCGAGTTTCAATTCGCGATCTTCCAAATGTGAAAGTTTGCCGTAATCGTGATATGAAGCTACCTTGAAATAGACCGAGCCATCAGAGGCCGCATAAGCGTTTTCCTTGGCGATGAGATCTTCGATCATCTTGATCTGATGTGGGATGTGATCAGTTGCCTTGGGTTCAACATGGGGCGGCAAAAGATTCAGTGATTTGCAGTCGGCATGAAATTGCTCAGTCCAATATTGGGTAAACTCTGGCAGGGTTTGTTTGTTTTTCTGAGAGTCACGAATGGTCTTATCGTCGACATCGGTGATGTTCCTTACATGCAGAGTGGGCGTACCATTAAGTTCAATGACTCGGCGAAAAACATCCTGAGCGAGGAAGGTACGAAAGTTTCCAATGTGTGCTGGTCCATAAACCGTGGGGCCACAGCAGTAGAACCGCAGCGTCTTGCTGTCAGCAGGGAATACCTCCCGCAGAGAGCGAGAGAGGGTGTCGTGTAGTTGCAATGGCTTTTTGACGGACATAAAAATGATATGATGCGCGATTGAAGAAGATTTGCAAAGAAATGCCAGTGATCTCTTGTATGGCATATCTTTATTTCGATGCTCGACATTCCGCACAATACCCGTCTTTTTCTCTGGTTTAGACTGCTCTTCAATTGCCGTTTTTACTATCCGGTCTATGCGATTCTTTTTCTCGATTTTGGTTTGAGCATGACTCAATTTGCGGCGCTTAATCTGGCATGGGCATTGAGCATTGTTTTGTTAGAAGTGCCAAGTGGAGCGATGGCCGATGTTCTGGGTCGGCGACGTCTGGTGGTGTTCGCGGCAATGTTGATGGTGGTAGAGATGGTCATCTTTGCCAGCATGCCTGTTGGGGGCCCCTGGGTCTTTTGGGTATTTCTATTTAATAGGGTCATCAGCGGTGCAGCGGAAGCGTTTGCCAGTGGTGCGGATGAGGCTCTGGCTTATGACAGTATCGAGCCTGATAAGCGCACGCAGGTATGGCCCATGGTGATGGGGAAATTGAGCCGCTGGATGGCCTTGGGGTTTATCTTTATCTCACTGGTAGGAGCTTTTGTTTATGATGCCAACAGCATGAATCGCGTGCTTTCTCTGATTGGACTGGATTCTCTGGTGTTGAGTAAAATCACTACCGTTAAATTTCCCATCTATCTATGTGTGCTGACGGCACTGGCTTGTCTCGCTGTTACATTGCAAATGAAGGAGCTTCCGCGGGAGGAGTCTCCGCAGAAGTTTGCACAAAGTATAAGGCAGGCGTGGAGGAATATTCTCTCAGCTGGAGGCTGGATTTGGCGTACCCGTGAACCGTTTTTACTGCTAACGTTGAGCTTCTTTCTTGATAGCATTGTGCGTTTGTTTTACACCGTTGCGAGTAATTACTATCGCTACATCGGTATCGCAGAGGCTTCCTTTGGGATCATTTCGGTGGCAGGCTCACTGGTAGCCTTCTTCTCTACGAGCTGGATGGAATGGCTCATAAAAAGACGTTCGGCCAGTTTCAATTTTGGCATGGTGATCGTCATGATTTCTTGGGGGTTGATGGTGTTGGCTCATCCAATCGCAGGTTGGTGGGGTGTTCTCATGTTGGCGCCACTGCTATTATCCATGCGATTTTTTCAGTTCTTTCTTTCGCACTACCTCAACGAAGTTACTGATTCAGCGCATCGAGCCACGGTGCTAAGCTTTAAGGGGCTCACTTCAAATCTTGTTTACGGAACGTTGACCATGCTTTTTGGCTGGCAAACAGCGTGGCTCTCGGGACACATGCATCTCGGCAATGATAACCTTGAGGTCTTTGCGAAAGCTCTGACGTGGTGGCCCTGGTATTTTGCGGGAACCATGGTGGTCTATCTCGGGATGAGAGTAGCGCGTTCTAAAACTTGAACTATCGCCGAGCAAGGCTTTGAGCTTTATAAATCCTGTTGAACATGAGGCTTCCTATGTTTAGGTTGGAATATTCAATGAGTCGCCTTGTGAACAGCGGTAATCTCTTAAGCCTCCTTCTAGGGTTGGCCTCCCACTGATTTCACACCCACCGCCAATGGCGGATCACCTCGAAGCCCCCTCATTTGCCTCATGACCCGTAGTTGTCAAAGGCCCTAATTCCCCCCATTTTAATTTTATCATTCCATGTTCTCTCAACCGTCCCAGAAGTATCGTCCGTTTCCACCTGTTGCATTGTCTAATCGTCAATGGCCCAGTCGCGTCCTGACCAAAGCTCCCATCTGGAGTAGTGTTGATCTTCGTGACGGCAATCAGGCTCTGGCGGTGCCGATGAACGTTTCCCAGAAATTGGAAATGTTCGATGCGTTGGTGAAGTGCGGATTCAAGGAGATCGAGGTGGGGTTTCCATCTGCTTCGAATACGGAGTTTGCTTTCAACCGTTGCTTGATCGATGACCAACGCATTCCTGATGATGTCACCATACAAGTTTTGGTTCAAGCTCGGGAAGACCTGATTGAGCGCACGGTTGAATCGTTAATCGGCGCAAAGAGTGTCATCATTCATCTCTACAACTCCACCTCTCCAGCGCAGCGTAAGTATGTGTTTGGATTGGAGAAGTCGGATATTTTGAATATGGCAGTGCGTGGCGCTCAATGGATCAAGGATCGTCTTCACAAATTACAGGGCACCAAGGTGACCTTACAATATTCGCCAGAGAGTTTTTCCGCCACAGAAGTGGAGTTTGCCAAGGAGATATCCGAAGCGGTGATGGATGTCTGGCAACCAACGCCAGAGCACAAGATGATCCTAAATTTACCGGATACGGTCGAAGTTGCGATGCCCAATGTCTATGCGGATCAGATCGAATGGATGTGCACGAATATCAAGAATCGCGATTCGCTTATCATCAGTTTGCACACGCACAATGACCGAGGCACAGGCACCGCAGCCACTGAGTTGGGATTACTGGCGGGAGCTGATCGTGTCGAAGGCACCTTGTTCGGCAATGGCGAGCGCACCGGAAATCTCGATATTGTACAAGTGGCGATGAATCTCTATATGCACGGTATTTCACCGAATCTTGATTTCTCAAATTTGAATGGATTGCGTGAAGTATATGAACGTTGCACCGGCATGACAGTGCCGGCACGCCAACCCTACTCGGGTGAATTGGTCTTCACTGCCTTTAGTGGATCTCATCAGGATGCAATTAAAAAGGGGCTGACTGCTTGGGAAAAACAAGGTGGCCCATGGGATGTGCCCTATCTCACTATTGATCCTAAAGATATTGGCCGTGAGTATAGCGAAGTCATTCGGGTCAACAGTCAGAGTGGTAAGGGTGGAGTGGCATACCTGTTGGAAAGTGAGTTCGGAATTGAGCTTCCCAAGGATCTCCAGCGTGAATTTGGTCCATTAGCCAATGATGCTGTAGATCAGTTAGGTCGCGAGGTTACAGCTGCTGAACTCAAGGCCATGTTCTGGAAAGAATACATGGAGCGTCAACAACCCTATGCTTTGAAGCATTTCCATGCTGACGGCACGGGGGGTGTTTTTCGTTGTCGAGCCAGCGTCTTCATCAATGGAGTGGAGACTTCGCTGACAGGAGAGGGGAATGGGCCGGTGGCGGCGTTTGTGCAAGCGTTGCAGGAAAATGGCACTCCCTCCTTTGAGATCACTTCTTACAAGGAGCATTCACTCGGCGCTGGAGCGGAAGCTAGCGCCATTTCATATATTCAAATAAAACTAGCTAATGGAAAAACACCTTGGGGCGTTGGTGTGGATACTAATATCGAACTGGCTTCCATCAAGGCAGTGCTAAGCGCAGTGAATCGCGCTGTAGAGCGCACCTTGGGTGTGATAGGAGCGCGTTGAACTTTCTGTGAGGAGCTCCACGCTTAAGCACGCTTGGAAGCGCGCTCTACCTTCGTTGATTCGCGCCATTCTTCTCGGTGATTGATGACCCAGTCGGTGAGAGCGCGCTCAAAGCCGATGTCTTCGTAGGCTTTTTGGCTTTCAATCCACTTGTGTCGAAGAATTTCCTCACGTTCGGCGAGAAATTTTTCGTAGTAGTTGATAGAGCGATCGTTGTTGGAGGGGGCGGACATGACGGGTTACATTCTTTCAGTGGTCTGAATACCGAGGAGATCAAGACCCTTTTTAAGGATGCGTGAGGTTACTTCGCAGAGCACGAGTCGAGTATTGCGAACGGTTCCCTCGGAACGAAGTACGGGGCAGGCTTCATAGAATGAGTGGAAGGTGTTGGCGAGTTCGTAAACGTATTGAGCGAGAAGATTCGGACGGAAATCAACGAGTACGTCATGCACGATCTCGCCGAATTGTGCGAGTTTCACCGTGAGGATGCGTTCTGCATCTTCCGTAATTTCGCAGGTCGGGTCTAGGGTGACCGCGCCATCCAGTTTGCGGAAGATGCTCCTAGTCCGGACATAGGCATTGATGAGATAGGGGGCCGTGTTTCCCTGCAGGGCGAGCATCTTATCCCAAGAGAACTTATAGTCGGTCATGCGGTGCTGGCTGAGTTCGGCATACTTCACGGCAGCGATACCGATGAATTCAGCAATTTTAGCTTTTTCATCGTCACCAAGTTCACGCTCGGCCACGACGACACCAGCGCGCTCGACAGCTTCCTCGAATACTTCAATCAAGCCCACACTTTCACCGGAACGAGTCTTGAACATTTTTCCATCGGGCCCCAAAATGCTGCCGAAGGCAATATGTATCATGCGTACTTTTTTACCGCGCCGATGCGTTGCTTCAAAGACTTGGCGGAAGTGCAATTGTTGCGGTGCGCCGACGACATACCAGATTTCATCCGCTTGCCATTCGCGGATGCGATGGTCGATGGTCGCAAGGTCGGTCGTGGCGTAAAGAAATCCACCATCGGTTTTACGCACAATGCAGGGAGCTGGCTCCCATTTGCCGTCTCGATTGATGAGGAAGGGATCTTCTTCTGGTTTTTTCAGGCCATCGGAAAAGATGCACGTGGCACCATCGCTGATACGGGCAATGCCTTCGTTGAGTAGGTTTTCTACTAGCGGCGCGAGCCGATCATTGTAAGCGCTCTCGCCAAGGTAGTGATCAAAGTGAATCCCAAGACGCGAGTAGATTTCGTGAAGTTGATCGAGTGTTACTTTCACACACTGTTGCCAGATACCAAGGTTCTCCGCGTCGCCTTGTTGGAGCTTTACCAATTCCGTTTTACAGGAGGTAAGGATAGACTCATCAGCTTTTGCTTCCGCATTGACCTCACGATAGACTCTCACCAATTCTTGAATGGCATCCTTTTGTAAAGCTTCCTGATTGAGACGAGTTTTCCACCCGTGAATGATCATGCCAAACTGCGTGCCCCAGTCCCCGATATGATTGTCGGTGATGACATGGTGGCCGGCAAATCGAGCGATGCGCGCTAGACTATCGCCGAGAAAGGTACTTCGGATGTGACCGACGTGCATCGGTTTGGCGATGTTTGGAGCACTAAAGTCGATGACAATTCGTTGTGGAATATTCACAGCGGGGACTCCAAGTCGATCGTCATTGATAAGCGAGGAAAGCCGTTGAGCCAGTGTCTCCTTGGTTAGACGGAAATTCAGGAAGCCTGGACCGGCAATTTCTGGTTTTTCACAAAGATCAGCCACATCAAGATGCTCTATCAAGGTGGTGGCAAGTTGCCGAGGATTTATTTTTAAAGCCTTTGCCATCACCATTGCGGCATTGCTTTGATAGTCACCGAATCGCGAATCACTGGCCTGCCCGACTTCAATGATGAGGCCTTCAGGTGGGGTGATATTGGCCTTTAGAAAAGCGGCAAGAAGGCGTTCGGAGAGAAGTTGACGATAGGTGGGCATGAGGATTCCAATAAAATGAGCAAGCGGCGAATTAAGCACAGATCAGAGCCATGTGCATTATCGCATGAACTGAATAGCTGCAATTTTTTCAGCCATGTCGCGATTGGCGAGAAAAGCAATTTCTACGGTGGCGGCGCGACTGAGTCGAGCTCGTAGAGCCCGAACCTTGCCTTGAGCGATGCCATCTACGTAGGCAATCACCGGACGAAAATGAGGCTCAAGGCACTTGATTTCCACATGAGCATCGGTCGAGAGGAGGGCACTTTTCCAGTTCGCAGGTTCCATGACATTTGATCCCACGAGCAACCATGCAGGAGTATCGGCAAGGAGCGGTGAAGCCCCCATGCTTCGAGCGTAAGCGGTGCTGCCTGCGGCGGTCGAGACCAGGGCGCCATCACTGACTAATCGCGGCAGACGTGAAATGCCATTGACGTGTATTTCCAGCCAAGCGCTGAGGCTCGTTGCGCGTTCCACCCAAGCGTCATTAAAAGCATAGGTAGAATGAACCGATCCATCCTCTGTTTCGATTTCGACATACAAAAGTGGCAATTGACGGAAGATCACATCTTGCGGAGGAAAGGAGGCTTCCAGCACTTGATCAGGTGCATTCATGAGAAAACCTAAATGCCCGGCATTGACACCGAAGAAGGGCATGCGTTTTCTCCAATGCTCTCGTATGGCGCGAAGCATGGTGCCGTCACCACCGAGCGCTAAAATAAAATCGGGATTCCCCCCAAGAGAATGTTCCGAGAGTTGTTTACCCCACTCTAGGGCTTTAGAATTGCGTGCATCCGTTACAATTTGGCAATGAGTGTCGCTCAGTGAGCCTCGTGACCAAGTTGCTGGATTGGTTCCTCGATACAAGCCATAACGCTCGATGTAAGCATGAGCGCGCTCATCAAGTAAATGTTTGGCGTTTTGACCATACAATAAAAGGTCGCGAATTTTAGTGCTCGATTCTTCAAGCTCGAGTGAGAAAAATTCATGATGAGGGGGGAGATCATCCGTATCGAGCTCGTGTCCAGGGCGAGTCAGCACGGCGAATCGACTGCTTTGCCACATTTCAGCGCCATGTGCCCATCCTGTTTGTATTGCCGATTGATTTTGAGCACCCCCAGCAAGCCAGTCTGCACCGACCACATGCCATATTTCGCCTAGAGGGGCATAATGTATCTCTAAGGCGTGATTTCTGGTGAACGTGTCCTGCTCTAGGTCGAATAAATCAACGGTCACTCGATCCAGCCCATTGAAGGTAATGTCCGCGAGGGTGGCGCGAAAGACGGCCGGCACTGTGTTTATTTCAGGCTTATCAGGACGCGGGCCACAAGGTACCACTCGCACCTCATCGAAATGCTGCGCCAACATCTCAGCAATACGACGGTGGTGCAGTCCTGGTGGGTTAAAGCTTCCTCCAAAGAGGGCGATGCGTCGGGGCATAGCAGATGATGCGCGAGAGTAGAGGAAAGTAAAGTGTGGGAGAACGCGGATGGTAGATTGCTTTGTGCGAAGGATTGCGTGTATTCTGTCAGGGTATTACACTTTACGTGTCACAATTATTTTTTGATTATGTCTCTCAATCGTCTTTTTTGCCCCCACTGTGAAACCTATGTGGATGTAGAGATCACCTCGGTGGCCAGATCCTGTAATTGCTCGAGTTGCGGAAAAATGATTTTTTTGCAATTTACTAGCAATGAATCGCGACAAAAGCGGAAGGCATTACTCATGCCTTCAGAACAAGTGCAATCATATGTTGAACGTCCAGTAGAAGCTCAACAACCTTTGTATCATGAGGCGGACTCTATAGAACAGGTAGAGAATGAAACGGTTTATCAAGAGCAAGAGCAAGAGCAAGAGCAAGAGCAAGAGCAAGAGCAAGTGGAGACAACGGACTCGGTGACTCAAAATTATGAAGAGCCTACTCAAGCATCTATAAATCGTCGGGTTTTTGAGCCAAGAATTGAACCCAAGAGGTTGTCGAATAACTTGGTTGATCGTATGGCTTATGACCCTGAGGTTAGAACCAATAAGCGAAAATTTATCATTGGTTTGACTTCAATGAGTATCTTGATTTTGCTTACTGTATTTGGCAGTCAATTTAATTGGTGGTCGACAATAGGTGGAAATATTGCTGGGTGGAGTAAAAAAATACTTCCCCATAGTAAGATTGTTAGCCATGGAGAGATTGATGTTAAAGGGGTTAAGACCGCTAACCAGACTGACCGTAAGATTAGTGCCACCGTGCCCACCAATGCTGTTCTGCCCATAGGAAATCTTAGTGAAAGAGATCAAGCGCAAGCTGCTGTAGCGGCATTTTTAAACGCCAAAGATATGACGGCGAGACTGCTTCATGTGCGTGACCCCTCTAACACTGAAAAAATGATGGTAGATTACTATTCTAGAGAGAAGGATGGTCTTATTGCTTTTGAGCGAGTTGAAGAAGTAGAAATAAACCCAGAAGGTGAAAATACCTTTGCTTACCTAGTTACGCTGTCGACTGGTGAAAAAAGGCGCATGTTGCTTGGGAAATCGAATAGCAGCCAATACCTTATCGATTGGCCGAGCTTTGTGCTTTATGGGCAGATGAATTGGGAAAAACTCATGGAAATGAAGCCTGAAACACCCGTTCTGATGAGGGTAATGGCCACATCAGATGCTTATTTTGCTGAGGAATTTACGGATAGAAGTCGATTTGGTTGCATTAAGCTGACCAATCCAAATCAAGCTACGTCCCCCCCAATTTATGCTTATTTCACAACTGGATCTACTCTAGGGAGATCCCTGAGTTTTGTGATGCGATCGTCCTTTGATCAAGCTGTACCAATGATTCTTACCCTTAAATACCCCAGTGGTAGCAAGGTTAACAACCAAGTATGGGTGGACGAAATGGTCACTCAGGGTTGGGTGACCAGAGGGAGGTAATAAAGAAAAGTAAAATATTATTGATTGATGCTGTAAGAAAATAAATAGAGGAGGCGTATTAAGTTGTGAACAGGTGATTTCAGTCACGAATAATCAAACAACAATCAAATCAACCCTCCCCTAAAAATACGCCATGAAAATGCACACACTTTGTGAAGGTAATCACATTGACTTGAGCGCAGGTCATAGTCGCCGTGAATTCATTTATGCAGGTTTTGCAGGGGGCTTGGGGCTTAGCTTGCCTCAAATGTTAAAGCTTCAGGCTGCGCAAGTGATTCCCGAAGTGCCAAAGATTACAGCCAAGGCGGATTCGATTATTCATATTTATTTGCCTGGCGGCATAGCCCATCAAGAGAGCTGGGATCCGAAGCCGTTTGCTTCTGCTGACTATCGTGGACCTCTTACGCCAGTGCAGACAAAGCTACCTGGTGTGTATTTTGGTGAGCATTTCAAAAATACTGCCGCGATCGCTGACAAGCTCTGCATTATTCGCTCAATGACGCATGGTGAAGCGGCGCATGAGCGCGGTACGCACAATATGTTTACGGGCTATCGCCCTAATCCTGCACTCAGGTTTCCGAGTTTTGGGAGTATGATCTCCCACGAACTTGGTGGAAGAAACGATCTTCCTCCTTATGTTTGCGTTCCTCAGGGTATTACGGATGCGAGTGGTGATCAAACAGGCACGGGGTATCTTAGCAATGCTTACGGCCCATTCTGTCTTGGTGGTGATCCTGCATCCAGTAATTTTAGCGTTAGAGACTTATCTTTGCCAAAAGATGTTACAGAGCAACGCTTCGCTCGTCGCCGTAGTATGTTGGAGTCAGTGGATGCTCATTTCAAGGCCTTAGAGAAATCAGATGCTTTGAATGCGATGGATACCTTTTATCAATCAGCCTATAGTCTGGTCAGTTCTCCTAAAGCACGCGAGGCCTTCAATCTTGCTGCGGAGCCTGATAAGCTTCGTGATGAGTATGGTCGTAATGCTGCAGGACAACGTTTCCTTCTTGCTCGTCGCATGGTTGAAGCTGGTGTGCGTATGGTTACGGTGACTTATGCTGGATGGGATTTCCACAGTGATATCAAAAAAGGTTTTGAGGCTAATGCGCCACAATTTGACGTTGCCTATGCCCGCTTGATTCGCGATCTCGACGAGCGTGGTATGCTTGATCGTACTTTGGTAATGGTCAGCTCAGAGTTCGGGCGCACCCCAAAAATTAACAGCACTAATGGCCGCGATCATTATCCTCGCGTCTTCAGTGTGGCTCTTGCTGGCGGCGGCGTGAAGAAGGGGATGGTATATGGTGCTTCTGATGCTTTAGGTGGTGAACCTGATCAAGATCCTGTTTCACCTCAAAGTCTTGCCACAACGATGTATCATTTACTTGGCATCAATTCGGATAAGCGAATTATGGCTGAGGGAGGACGTCCTATTGATATCGTAAATGGCGGAACATTGATTGATGGTGTTTTGGCTTAAATTATTTGCCGACAGAACAGTTGATCTGATGGCGGGTATTTTAGATACCCGCCATATTAGAAAATTCACGTTCGCGCAGGTTTTAAATTTGTTTTTAGATGAAAATATTTACACAATTTCTTATAGTATTGCTTGCAATCCCTAGTGTTGCTTCGGCAGCGTTGCCTGTTTTTTCGGCAAGTAAACCAGCAGGGATGCAACGGGGTGTGGATACTAAAATCAGTTTTACAGGAGATCGTCTTGAAGACTTTGAAGGAGCGATTTTTTACTCACCTGGTATTTCATTGAAGTCGGTTGATAAGGTGGAAAAAGGCAAGGTGGACGCTACTATCTCTATTGCTCCCGATGTTCCGCTCGGAAATCATTTTTTGCGTCTTCGCACCAAGAGTGGAATTTCTTTCATGCGCCATATTATGGTGGGTCCATATCCCAATGTTGAGGAAAAAGAGCCCAACAATGATTTTGAGACACCGCAACTAGTGGAATTTAATCAAACTATTGAGGGATTGGTTGGCAGTGAAGATGTAGATTATTACAAGGTCGCAGCCAAGAAGGGGCAACGTATCAGCCTTGAAATTGAAGGCCTCCGTCTTGGTCACGCAGCTTTTGACTCATTTATTGCGGTGTTTAACTCCAAAAGGTTTGAGCTTGCCAGTTCTGATGATACGATTCTTAACGTTCAAGATGGCTATCTTTCCATGATCGCCCCAGAGGATGGTGATTACATCGTTCAAGTTCGTGAATCTTCCTACAGAGGTAGTGGAAACTCATTTTACCGCCTTCATGTGGGGAGTTTCCGGCGCCCCGATGTTTGCTATCCTTCAGGCGGCAAGATAGGAACTACACAAAAAATAAAATTCATTGAGAGTGATGGTGGAGTTATTGAGGAAGATGTTGTTCTTCCTAGTGAACCAACAAACAAATATCCTTTGTATCTCAAGGAAAACCCAGCTCCTTCCGGCAATGTTTTAAGGGTCAGCCCCTACGATAATGCCATGGAAGTGGAGCCTAATGATACTGTAGCCACCGCTACTAATACAGGCATGTCGCCACCATTAGCCATTAATGGCATCATTGAAAAGCCTGGTGATATTGATTTTTTTAAACTCAAATTAGTTAAGGGACAGAAAGTAGATTTTATCACTTACGCTCAAACATTGGGATCCCCTCTCGACAGTGTTGCTGTAGTTTACAACGCGGCTGGGGGAGGACTCGCAAGCAATGATGATGGTAATGTGGGGAGTCGCAAGCTTGACAGTAAGTTTGTATTTACTGCCCCCGAGGATGGCGAGTATCCATTCTCTATAACGGATCACCTTGGTCGTGGTGGCGCAAACTTTGTCTATCGTATTGAAGCGGAGGCATCTGTACCTAGTGTCACTTTTTCCTCGCCAGACTATAGCGTTAACGATAGCCAAAAGCGTCAATTTATAGCAGTGCCACGTGGTAACCGATATGCCACGTTGGTGAATATCATCCGCAATAACGCTTCAGGAGATATGACATTTGATCTGCCAAATCTCCCTCCTGGCGTGAAAGTTATTGCTCCTGTGATACTGGGAACTCAAAATAGTTTTCCATTACTCTTTGAGGCTGATGTCGCCGCGCCGCTCTCTGGCGCGTCTGTTCCCATTACGCTTAAACCCAATGATCCAGCTCAAAAAGTTGTGGGTAAACTATCGCAAATCATTGATATTGTCCGAGTCGGCAACACAATTTACAAGCAAGAAAAAATAGATAAATTGCCCGTCGCGGTGATTGAGGAGGTTCCTTATACGCTTGAACTTGTAAAGCCAACTGTACCTATTGTTACAAATGGATCGCTAAATCTTAAAGTGATTGCAAAGCGAAAAGAGGGTTTCAAAGCAGCTATTCGTGTATTGATGTTATGGCGTCCACCAGGTATCAACTCACAAGGTGAAGTGGAGATACCCGCCGAACAAAATGAAGCAACGTTCACTCTCGATTCACAGGGGGATGTTGTTCCCGGAACTTATCAGTTCACTGTAATGGGTGAGGCTGAGGGGGGAAATGGCACTATTTATGCGGCTTCGCCCTATACGGATATCACTGTGACCCCTGCCCATATTACAGGAACCGTACAGCTCACAGCAGTTGACCAGGGGAAAGAAACGGACTTCGTATGTACCTTAGAGCAAAAAGTGCCATTTGAGGGGGAAGCTACCGCTCAAATAATAGGGGTTCCAACTGGAGTGACTGTGGGACCGATTACAATCAATAAAGGTTCCAAGGATGTTATTTTTAAAGTTAAGACAGATGCAACCGCACCTGTGGGTAAGCATGCCACGCTTTTCTGCCAAGTTGATGTGCCTGTGCCTGGCGGCACAACCATTCACCGAATTGCAGGTGGTTCGATATTGCGTATTGATACACCCCCACCAATGGCAGCAGCACCAGTTGTTGCTGCCGCGGCCGCGCCAGTAGTCGCCGGCGCACCTCCTGCGGTAGAGGCTCCCAAAAAACAACTCACTCGACTTGAGCAGTTACGTTTGGATCAAAACAAAGCTGCCGCGAAATAGTGGTTCGACTCAATATATTTTCTTTCAAATTAGTTATTCCGTCTCTATGAAAATACCAGTATTAAGCCTTATACTCATTGCAGGCGTCAGCATAGCGCAGCAAGCGCCGGCACCAGTCGCTGCTGCCGCGCCTGCTGCCGCGCCTGCTGCCGCGCCTGCTGCCGCGCCTGCTGCCGCGCCTGCTGCCGCGCCTGCTGCCGC
>VFKY01000402.1 GCA_009885275.1 Verrucomicrobiota bacterium
ACAGTGGCACCCGATTGTTTAACCGCTTCGCCCACGGTGTCATATATCGGAACTTTGTGCGTGCTGTGATCAAAAGTCAGGCCGCCCTTACCTGGAGTGACACCCGCAACGAGCTGCGTGCCGTAATCGAGTGATAACTTTGCGTGACGGGAACCGAAGTCGCCGGTGATCCCCTGCACAAGCAGGCGGGTGTTGGAGTCTACGAGAATGGCCATAATTCAGTTAAATCAGTGATGGTAAAAGGATCGTCGGGAGTGTCAGGCGGCTTTAATGGCGGAGACAATTTTAATAGCGGCGTCCGTTAGATCAGCAGCCGATGTGATGGCGAGGCCACTCTCCTCAAGCGTCTTTTTTCCTGCTTCCACATTGTTTCCTTCAAGTCGAACCACGAGCGGCAGACTCAAGCCCACTTCATTCGCCGCAGCGACAATCCCGGAAGCCACGATGTTACAATCCATGATGCCACCGAAAATATTGACGAGGATGCCTTCAACCTTCTTATCAGATAGGATGATCTTAAAGGCTGCCGTGACTTGTTCTTTGGAAGCGCCACCTCCGACATCCAAGAAATTAGCAGGTTCACCACCGTGCAATTTGATGATGTCCATGGTCGACATCGCCAAACCAGCACCGTTTACGAGACAAGCAATATTGCCATCAAGACCAATGTAATTGAGTCCATACTCACTGGCGGCAACTTCACGAGGATCCTCCTCCGAGGTGTCGCGCATGGCCATGATTTCCTTCTGACGATAGAGAGCATTGTCATCAAAATTAAATTTTGCATCGAGTGCGACCAGTTGCGCATCATTCGTGACCGCCAGAGGATTGACTTCAAGCAGGCAGCAATCAGTACTGATGTATAACTTATATAGCGCGGTGAAAAGCTTCACTGCCTGATTCATCAAGGGACCACGTAGATTTAGCGATGCAGCAATCTTGCGACACTGATAACTTTGCAAACCAAGCGTGGGATGAACGAACTCACGGATGATTTTTTCGGGAGTCTTTTCTGCAACCTCTTCAATGTTCATGCCACCCTCAGTGCTGGCGATCATGACGTTCTGGCTTGTCGCACGATCAAAGAGAATAGCGAAGTAGTATTCCTTTTCAATATCCACTGACTTAACCACAAGAACTTTACTAACGAGTTTACCTTCAGGTCCGGTTTGATGGGTTACCAAAGTTTGCCCCAACATCTTGCTGGCAACATCTTGAGCTTCCTCAGTAGTGTTGATCACATGAACTCCGCCTTTGAAACCGTTCTTGAAAGTACCTTTGCCGCGTCCACCGGCATGAACCTGTGCTTTCACAACCAATCCCGCTCCTCCAAGATCTTTTGCGGCTTTACCCGCCTCCTCCGCTGTGGCTGCCACCATACCCTTAGGCGTGGCGACACCATATTTTTCAAAAAGTTCCTTGGCTTGATATTCGTGAATGTTCATGGGAAAAACGGACTGATCGATGTCTGCGCAGGTCTTTCATGGAGAAGACGCGCCACAGTAGAAACGTCCATCAAGGCGTCAAGCTCGGATGGTGCCAATCCCCAAGATAAACCGAGAAAAATTACCCTAAAGACCGAATCACCGCACAGAAAGTGTCTCTGCCGTCCTTCTTGCCCAAGCATCAGCATCAATTATGGCCTCCAAAGATGGATGCTCTATATTTTCGTGCTTATCCATCACTTGTTCCACTGTGCGCCAAATGTCGGAAAACTTGATCTGTTCATGGAGAAAGGCTTCCACCACGACTTCGTTGGCCGCATTCATCACCGCAGGCAGTGTGCCTCCCTTTTCACCCGCATGACGCGCAAGCCTCAGGGCTGGAAAAACATCTTCACGCGGTGCTTCAAAATGCAGAGAGGCTAACTTGGCAAAATCCAGCGGCGGCAATGTATTGCTTACCCGATCCGGCCAGGTCACAGCATACTGAATGGGGAAACACATGTCGGAGTGACTGAGCTGCGCAATCACCGAGCTATCAATAAATTCCACCATGCTATGCACAATGCTTTGCGGATGCACCACGACATCGACACGACTCATCGGCACACCGAAAAGCCAGCGAGCCTCGATCATCTCCAATCCCTTATTAAACATCGTAGCCGAATCAATCGTAATCTTGCGCCCCATGTTCCATGTAGGGTGCTTCAACGCCTGCTCCACGGTTACTTGCTCTAAATCTTGCGACGTAGACTTGCGAAACGGTCCTCCACTGGCCGTGAGTAACAATCGTCGAATGTGGGCGGGATCACGATGCTCTAGACACTGAAAAATAGCGTTGTGCTCACTATCAACCGGCAAGATCCAAACACCCTTGCGTTGTGCTGCCGTCATCACCGCTTCACCGGCCATCACGAGAATTTCTTTGCTCGCCACCGCAAGGTCTTTGCCCAGCTCAATGGCTTCCAATGCTGGAGCCAGTCCAGCAGTGCCAACAATGGCCACTAAAACCATGTCAGCCTCAGTCGCTCGCACCAGCTCCATCAAGCCCTCTGATCCATCAAAAATAGTAACCTCTGGTGACAATAATTGTCGCGCCTGTTTTGCCGCTTCAGGGTCAGTGATAGCCACCTGCTTCACTCCTGTTTCCGTGACTTGCTTGACTATAGTTTCAACACTGCGATGTGCGGCGAGTCCGACGATCTCCATGCGATCAGGAATGTCTTTGGCAACCTTCAACGCACTATGTCCAATCGAACCCGTAGAGCCCAGAACAAGTACTTTGCGACGATGTGGACGTTGGGATTCAGCCATGACTCAAGAAATGACGCTGAGGTAAAAATAAGCCACCGGAGCAGTGAAGAGAATGCTGTCAGTGAGATCAAGAATGCCACCAATACCTGGCAATTTGTGCCCTGAGTCTTTGATCTGATGGCAACGCTTCAACACGGACTCTGCCAAGTCTCCCATAATGCCAGAGATGCTGAGCAGCGGCGCGAGAATCATGGCGTGCATCCAGTTCAAAGGGAGTAATTTTTCGGGGACAACGAGCATCATAACCACCATCGCTAAATAACTTCCGAAAATAGCACCGCCAAAACCCTGCCATGTTTTTGCCGGACTGATATGCGGCACCATCTTATGTTTACCTATAAGCGATCCAATCCCATACGCTCCCATGTCACCAAACTTCGTGACCATGATAAGCATAAAGAGCAAATACCGCCCATTGGATGCGTCATGAAAAAACAGCACGCGAGAGAGGAATCCTGCTGTCAACACCGTATAAACCATACCAAAAACCGTATGCGAGATTCGCCGCAGCGTATGCTCTCCCTCGAGTTGTAAACGAAACGTCAGTAAAAAAGCCCCCTGCAAGGCCAACATAAGCATCCCAAGATCGATCCACCAGGGATGCTCCTCTCCATTGGGAAGACTCTGCCACATGATCAGTGCCCAGTAGCTTATGCTCAACAAAATTAATAGCCGCCCAAAGCTCCGCGCTGAGGCATCTGCTTTTTGTAAGCCCACATATTCTATCGTCCCCAAAAAACCAAAACCGGCCACCATCAAAAGAAAAATCCAATCGAACTTCATCGTTAGCGCAAATCCCATCAATACCCAAAGCACCACCGTGCTGCCGAGACGCACCATAAAAACATGACCTTTACTGGTATTAGAACCCTGCGGGGCTGATAAGGGAGTTTCTGACATTGCCCATCAATGCAAGCGAAGAAGCCAGAAGCAAACAAGTCTTTTTTGAAGAAGGAAAAAAAGTTAAAAGCGATAAGCCGCCCACCAATCCCCATCTTACTTGTCACTTACTACTTATTTTTCCCCATCACTTATCCCTTTTCTCTTTTCCCTTACCCCTTCCCTTAGCTATAACAACAGCATGAAATATCTCCTCGCACTCGATCAGGGAACGACCTCCTCACGCGCCATCCTGTTCGACATAAGAGGCGGCATTCATGCCGTTGCCCAGCGTGAATTCAGTCAGTATTATCCTCAACCCGCTTGGGTAGAGCATGATCCGCGCGAAATATGGGAATCCCAGCGTGCGGTCATCGAGGAAGTCATGGCGAAAACACGACTCAAGCCCGATGATCTCGCTGCCATCGGCATCACCAATCAACGCGAAACCACCGTGCTCTGGGATCGAAAGACCGGAGAACCGGTAGCTCCCGCCATCGTCTGGCAGGATCGACGCACCGCAGATCTCTGCGCGGAACTGAAAGCGCAAGGATTGGAGCCAATGGTTCAGAAACGCACCGGGCTGCTCCTTGACCCCTACTTCTCTGGCACCAAATTAAAATGGCTTCTCGATCACGTGCCTGAAGCGCGATCACGTGCGGAACGCGGTGAACTGGCTTTCGGCACCGTGGACTCTTGGCTCGCTTGGAATCTAACGGATGGTGCTATCCATGTCACTGATGTCACCAACGCCTCGCGTACCCTGTTAATGAATCTGCACACCGGCGAGTGGGATGAGGAAATGCTGAAACTGTTGGATATTCCCGCGACCATCTTGCCAAAGATCAAAAGCAGCAGCGAAGTCGTGGGAGAATGTGTCCTTGATTGCGTCAAAGGTGTGCCCATTGCCAGCATGGCGGGAGATCAACATGCGGCGCTCTTCGGTCAGTGCTGTTTTGATCGTGGCATGGCCAAGAACACCTACGGCACCGGCAGTTTCCTTTTGATGAATACCGGAACAACGCCTGTGATTTCAAAACAGCGACTGCTCACCACCGTGGCCTGGAAGATCGGCGACACCCTAGAGTATGCCTTAGAGGGCAGCGTCTTTATCAGTGGTGCCCTCGTCCAGTGGTTGCGGGACGGACTCGGCATCATCGCACAGAGCAGCGACATTCAAGCATTGGCCGCCAGTGTTCCCGACTCCGGCGGCGTCAGCTTCGTACCTGCCTTTGCCGGATTAGGCGCACCTTACTGGGATCCCACAGCGCGCGGTTTGATGATCGGCATGACCCGAGGCACCACCAAAGCTCACATCGCCCGCGCTGCGCTCGAAGCCATGGCCCTGCAGAGCTGGGAAGTACTAGAAGCCATGCAACACGATGCGAGCATGGAGCTCTCCGAACTGCGAGTCGATGGCGGAGCCTCGTGTGACGATCTACTACTTCAGATTCAAGCCGATATTTTACAACGTCCCGTCGTCCGTCCGCAGATCACCGAAACCACCGCCCTTGGTGCGGCGCTCCTCGCCGGACTGGGCGTGGGGCTTTATCAAGACCGTAAAAAAATCAAAGCCGAGTGGCAGATTGAAAAAACCTTTCATCCCAAGATGTCCAAGAGCGAAGCCCATACCCTTCAGGCTCGCTGGCTCAAAGCCGTACAACGATCGAAGTCTTGGGAGTGATGATTCTTCATGGCAGGGCATACCATGTGCCCTTGCCTGTGCCGTGCTTAACCAAATGACCTTGCTCTAGCAAGCGCCGGAAATACTCCTTTAGAGTGTTGCGGCTCGCTCCAGTCAGCTTGATCATGTCGCCCATGGTTATGCGGCCATGCTGCCTTGCGTGATCGATGATCTGAACGGCCAGTTCTGGCAGGACTGCCATGACGAGTTTTTCACGCTCCACCTTCGCAGCCAAGCTGCGCTTCTGGGTATGAACCGAGGACATAGGTAACAGTTTGACCGGGAACATAGGTTACACATTAAGCTGGGCGGATGCCCTGGAAAAATGTGTTACCTATGTCCTCGGTTCAT
>VFKY01000232.1 GCA_009885275.1 Verrucomicrobiota bacterium
GTGTTCTCAAAGAATGCGAGTGAGGTGAAAACGCTGGATCCCAAGACTCAAGTGGAATGGGTGGATAACATCATGCCGGAGAAGTCGGCTTATGTTTCAGCGGCAGATTTTGCCAAGAGTACGGGATTCAAAGAGCCTCAACGTGATGAAGTGGGAATTGATTGGAAGGTTAGAGCGAGCAACTGATAGTTATATCGTAGCTTGCCTGATGATTGTGTTAGCTTCGCGTATTCCACTGGAGTACGCACCGTGGACGGTGCCGAAGTAGTCACGGTTCGTTGCTTCTCCGGCGAAATAGAGGCGGTTGTTGACACTTTTGGCTAGTTCAGAGATGTCGTTACCGATGGAACCAATTTTTGGATAAAAATAAGAGCCTCGAGAGAAAGGATCGTTCGCCCATCGAGTCACATATTGAGCAATGGGAGTAGGCACACTATTTCCGAATGCGGCACGTAACTCTGCAAGCGCAATACTAACAACCTGCGTGTCGGACATCATCTCCCGTGATCGGGCGAGTTCCCCATAGTGCCACATGACGAGAAGGTTTGAACTAGGAGCCGCCTTTTCAAGATTAGTGAAGCTAACTCCCCAGGGGTCGTCATTTTTGAGACTAAGAAACCAGTTAGCTCGAGCACTCCAGAAGCGTGTGGGAAACTTAAGAATGATCTTGTCGAGGCAGCCCATACCCATCCGGGCAATGGCTGTTCGTTTGCCGCTTAGTAGTATTGGATTAAAGCTTACGCTCCCTGTCTGCAAAACGCCTAATGGCAAGGTGCATAGAACATACTCAGCTTGATGAATGGCCTTATTTGTTGTGACTGTGCAGACAGGCATGCTGTAGTCTATTCTGGATACAATTTCGCTGAGGCGCACGTTAGTCAGATTGCTGGCGAGGAACTTAGGGAGTTGATCGTAACCCCCAGTTAAAATTTGATCGCCTCCCACACCGTAAGCACGATCTTCATCGTAACCTTTGAGTGAGATGTTCAGTGCGTCGGTATTCATGTCTTCTTCTAGTTCTGAAGACGCTACGGCGAGTAGCTCCTTGATTTGGACGCCGGTGAGTTTTTTTAAAGTCGCGTAGTTCAATAAAGCACTATCCATGGAATAGGTAGCGCCCACTTGTGGCTTTAGCGTATTGAGCGCGTAGTTTTCAAAATCATCATAGCGATTCCAAATGGGATCATCGTTGTCAATGAGCGCCCCGTTCCTGCGTGTCTCGGAAGGATCAAACGCGAATGGGATGGAAGCCCAGTTATTTTTGAGCTTAAGATCCCATATGGGATTCAAAGTCCCAGAGCCGTTCTTTTGTCCATGAATAAATTGTGCCCCAATCTCTACTGGAACACCGAATGTCGAACGATCTGTATGTATTCGTCCGCCAATTCGGTTTCGCCCCTCGATAACTGTGACGATAAGACCGGCGTTTTTTAGAGCATTTGCGGCGGCAAGTCCTGAAACTCCAGCGCCGATTACGATGACTCGCGTATTCGGACGCA
>VFKY01000381.1 GCA_009885275.1 Verrucomicrobiota bacterium
GCAGCGGCTTTTAAACCGAATTCCGCATACTTTGAAGCCCTTGGCTGGCAGGGGATGAAACTATTGGAGGAGACCATTGCGCTCATTCCGAAGGACATTCCGGTTATTCTCGACGCTAAACGCGGCGATATCGGTGAAACACAGAAGTATTACGCCAAAGCTTGTTTCGAAGTGCTTGGTGCCGATGCCGTCACGCTTAATCCTTACATGGGGCGCGATACGCTAGAGCCCTTTCTGGAATACGCCGACAAAGGCATTTACTTGCTCGGTGTCACCTCCAATCCCGGGGCTGCCGACATTGAACTGCAAAGTACCGCCCATGGGATGATCTATGAATTGGTCGCCAAGATGACAGCTCAACATCCGCAAGCTGGACTCGTTCTCGGTTTAACGAATGCGGCGGCTGATGTGTTGGATCGATTACCGGATGTGCCCTTGCTTATTCCAGGACTGGGGGCTCAAGGTGGCGACATCTCAGTACTGCATCACTCACTACGAAAAGCTCCCATCATCGTGAATGTTTCCCGCGGTATTCTTTATCAAGATCCCGAAAAAAGCTTTGCGGAAAAAGCGAAGCATTGGGCAGGCGTTATCGCAGGCAAGTAGGGGTTTAGAGTAATCATAAGTAGCGGAAACGTTAGTGCCCTTTGCTTGACTGCTTAGCGTGCCTCGCCACCGTCACTTGGCATTCAAATTACTCCCACATGAAATCTCCCATCACTGTCGCTATCACTGGAGCCGCTGGTCAAATCGGCTACTCCCTTCTCTTTCGCATCGCTTCTGGTTCCATGTTTGGACCCGATCAACCCGTAGCTCTGCGTTTGATTGAGATTGAGGCCGGTATGGCATCTCTTGGTGGCGTGGTGATGGAGCTTGATGATTGTGCTTTTCCCTTGCTTCATGACATCACCCCGACTTGCGATATCAATGAAGGTTTCCGTGGCGTGAATTGGGCATTACTTGTCGGCAGTGTGCCGCGCAAAGCAGGAATGGAGCGCAAAGATTTGCTTAATATCAATGGTAAAATCTTCACTGGACAAGGCCAAGCCATTGCCGCCAATGCAGCTTCCGACGTGCGCGTGCTTGTGGTCGGTAATCCCTGTAACACCAACTGCCTCATCGCGAAGAGCAATGCTAAGGATGTGCCTGCCGATCGCTGGTTTGCTATGACTCGTCTCGATGAAAATCGCGCCAAATCCCAACTTGCACAAAAGGCTGGTGTGCATGTCAGCGCGGTCACCAATGTTGCCATCTGGGGCAATCACTCGGCCACCCAGTATCCCGATTTCACTAACGCTAAGATCAATGGCAAACCAGCTACTGAAATCATCAGTGATCACGCATGGCTTCAGGGCGAGTTCATCGCCACCGTGCAACAGCGCGGTGCCGCCATTATCAAGGCACGCGGATCATCTTCCGCAGCTTCCGCTGCCAATGCGGTGGTTGATACGGTGCGCTCTCTGACCACACCAACACCTGCGGGCGACTGGACCAGTGTCGCTGTGTGCAGTGACGGCAGTTATGGCGTCGAGAAAGATATCATCACCAGCTTCCCCATCCGCACCAATGGCAGCAAATGGGAAATTGTTCAAGGCGTGCCTGTGAGTGCATTTAGCCAAGTCAAAATTGACGCCACCATTAACGAGCTCAAGGAAGAGCGCGATGCGGTGAAGGAACTGGGATTGATTTAATCTTGGGAATCTATTAGCGTCGCATGATTCATGCGACGCTGGACAAAACTCACTCTATTTCTAGCAGCGATATTGATCCCAATGTCGCTGCTGTGGATAGTAGCTCGACCATGGCCGA
>VFKY01000118.1 GCA_009885275.1 Verrucomicrobiota bacterium
CACTTCCCATCAATCTCCCACCACCTTGTTCAACGCCATGGTGAACCCTTTTGTCGGTTACCCCATTTGCGGCGCCATTTGGTATCAAGGCGAATCAAACCACGGTGACGGCACCCTTTACACCGAAAAGATGAAGGCGCTCATCGGTGGCTGGCGCAAGCTCTGGGCCCAGGGTGACTTTCCGTTCTACTATGTGCAAATTGCCCCCTTCAAATATGGTGCAGAAAATCCCTACATCATTCCCCAGTTCTGGCAGGCACAATTAGCCGCACAAGAGATTCCCAAGACAGGCATGGTGGTCACTACGGATATCGGCGACGTCAATGACATACATCCGCGCAACAAACAGGAGGTGGGGCGCCGCCTTGCCCTGCTGGCCCTCCATCATACCTATGGCAAAAAGGAAGTCGTCGCCTATGGCCCGACCTTCAAGTCGCTCACTCAAGAGGGCGGACAACTCCGCATCACCTTTGATCATGCCGATGGTGGATTGGCAACACGCGATCAAAATCCATTGAACTCTTTCGAGATCATTGGTGAAGACACAGACTTCGTTCCAGCCAAAGCCGTGATGGAAGGTGCCTCCGTGTTGCTCTCCGCACCTGAAGTAAAGAAACCCGTCGCTATGCGATTCGGATGGCACAAGGAAGCGCAACCTAATCTTGTCAATGGTGCGGGACTTCCTGCGGTGTCATTCCAAGCAGGTAAGATTCCTAATCTCGATTACCTCGCGCTTAAAGCTCCCGAAGCTGCTAGCTATAAACTCGTTTATGATCTCGACCTTTCCAAACTCGGGGCCTCAATCACTTACGACACGGATTCGTCCACAACTCTCAAGGGCGCCTTCGACCGAATCGCCTACTTCATTGAGTTGCGAGATCAAAGCGGCAAAGTGAACTACTGCTACGTCTCGATGGATGCCTTCACCGATGACCTCAAAAAGATTGGCATTCCCACTGTAGCCTCAGGTGCCTTTTTTCAGATACCCGTCAAGGGCATGAAAGTCATCAGCAGCCTTCCCACCGTGCCCAGCGGTGATTATGGTGACGGCGGCAACATCGAATTCTGGCCTCACAACTATGGCCCGTTAAACGTCACCAAGGTTCCCGGAGCTTCCGATAGTGTCTATGATCATGGGGATCAAATCGCAGAACCAGCCGATGGTTACGGATCGATGCAAATCCATCACCCGAAAGCAGGCTCCACGATCTTCGCCATTAATCACTGGGTCACCGGACCTGCTTCAGATCTTGGCATAGGGAACAGCACAGGAGATTCACGCGACTGGACTTTCACCCAGAATGCCGCCTCCTACACCAGCAAACGGTTGCGAGTGCTTGTGCGGATGAAATAGTGAAAGCACCGCTTACGCTGATCGCCCTTGTAACGTTAGCCTGCCAAAGCGATCACGACCGAAAGTAAAGCTCTCCCGAGTTGCCTTGCTTTTAATCGTGCTGCCATATTCAACCTGAATGGTAAGTTCAAAGGGAACAGAAGTGATCTTCAAGATGCGAAAGATCGGTTCGCGACGGGACCGAAGAAAGCAGTAGAGCGGCAGTCGAGTGTGGTCAGCATTCCAGAGCCAGTGAGCCAATGGAAAATTCGGCACTTCGGATAAGGCGAGCAACAGTTCCCGCACCAGTGGTTCTCCATGCTGGCGAGCCAACTTGGCCGCAGTACGTCGATTCCGCATCGTCTCAAGCCAGGCCGCGACTGGATTCTCGTGCACCTCAACCATCTCTTCAATGAGCGACTCAGCATGATGCGACATCGCCTCCCTGAATTGTTCCCGCGTGATTTCTCCTCCGTCCAAAAGACGGAATAATTGTCGTGGGGTATGCGATGTCTTGGAGATCACGAGGCGTGATCATGAATCAGCGGGTGGTTCTCGGCAAGTCGAAAGCCCGCTTTGAAAGAGATGACAAAAAAACACTACCAGCACCTACTGATCTGAGCGCTCCTTACAATGGCAGCATGAGGCGCGGACTTCAGTCCGTGGCCCATGCTACTCTTTAAGTCTTACGCAAACAATTTCGTCACCGCCTTGGCTTTCACCAGTTCGCGAGGTTGGTTGAGATGGTTGTAAACGATGGTTTCAGGATCAATACCAAAAGCATGGTAGATCGTCGCCAATATCTCACTCGGATGCACCGCATCTTCCGTCGGCGATGAGGCCGTGGCATCGGATTTACCGTGGACATAGCCGCGCTTGATACCCGCGCCGGCAATGATGCTGGTGTAACAGTATGGCCAGTGATCACGACCATCGGCACTGTTGCCGTTGCCACTGGTGCTGACACCCTTTTCGGGACTGCGACCGAATTCGCCGATTGCCACCACGAGGGTTTCATCGAGCAA
>VFKY01000019.1 GCA_009885275.1 Verrucomicrobiota bacterium
CATTTCTGGCGGGGCTTTGTCACCCATGACATCCGTCATTTTCTTCATGAGATGACCAAGTTGCCGCGGATCAGGATTGGCCTCGTCCATGCCCGCCATGTCGCGCTCCATATCCGCCATCAGCGCTTCCATCTTGCTGTCGTCAATGTCAGCGAAAGGATCATCGGCAGAGATTTCTTTAACGCCGCGAAGAAACGCAAATTTTGAAAGGCGTTTCTCCATCCGGAAAGTCGGATTCTCAGGACAATGCGGCGTTTTCTCTCGATACGCCAGACTGCGCGCGAAAAACTGATAAACCGTGTGATTGTCCGGACAATAAAACTCGTAGATAGGCATGAGGAAAAGTTGAGAGTTGAGCGAAGCATCCGAAGATGGCGCAACCTTCAACCTTCAACCTTCAACCTTCAACCTTCAACCTTTTCCCATGATTACCCGCTTTGCTCCCAGTCCCACGGGATGGCTCCATATGGGTCATGCATTTGCGGCCTTGTTTGCGGCGGAAGAAGCTCGAAAATGCGAAGGGCGCTTCTTGCTGCGACTCGAAGACATCGATGCATCACGCTCACGTCCTGAGTATGAACTGGGCATATACGATGATTTGCGCTGGCTTGGTTTGACATGGGAGGAGCCTGTCCGCAAACAAAGCGAGCACTTCGCGGCATATCAGGCAGCACTGCATCAACTGCAATCAATGGGGCTTCTCTATCCCTGCTTCTGCACTCGGAAGGAAATTCAGGAAGAAGGCGCGCGAGCAGGACAAGCCCCTCATGGACCTGATGAAGCCCTGTATCCAGGCACGTGTAAGAAGCTGTCGCCATCAGAGGTCGTATCAAAACAAGCCGAAGGCCGCGATTACGCGCTCCGGTTAGATTTGACCAAAGCAATGTCTCTGGGCGGCAGTGATCTTGTCTGGGAAGATCTGGAGCGCGGTCGCTTTAGTGCCGATCCCTCAACACTAGGCGATGTCGTTCTGGCGCGAAAGGACACGCCGACAAGTTATCATCTCGCGGTCGTGATCGACGATGCCGCGCAGGGTATTTCACTGGTGACTCGCGGGGAAGATTTGCTCTCCTCCACACCGTTGCATCGCTTGTTGCAGGCGTTGCTCCATCTGCCCGTGCCACAGTGGAAACACCATCGCCTCATTGCGGATGATCAAGGCAAACGTCTTGCCAAACGTGATCATGCTCGTGCTTTGCGAACCTTGCGCGAAGAAGGCACGACCGCAGTGGAAGTAAGACGCCAACTCGGCTTTTCTTGAGTCCGCACTTGTCCAATCGTGGATTCACTGGAGGTTCATCATGCCTACCATTTCTTACCCTATGATCCCCCGCAGTAAAATCGCCCCCAATGGTCCCGAGTTCTCCCGTCTTGTCTATGGCACCTGGCGCATCCTTGACGATGGCTCCTCGATTCAAGACATCAACCGTCGCCTCCATCGCTGTGTGGAGCTTGGAATGACCACGATTGATACCGCCGAAATTTACGGACTCTATGAAGTTGAAACGGCACTGGGCAAAGCCTTCGCGCTATCGCCCGGATTGCGTGACCAGTTGGAAATCGTGACCAAGGCCGGCATTTATGTGCCGAACAAATATCATCCCGAACGTCACACAGGCCACTACAACGCCTCCGCACAACGTCTCCTGAAAAGTCTGGAGAAGTCGCTACGCTTGATGGGCACCGATCATGTGGAGTTGTTTCTCGTGCATCGTCCCGACTGGCTCACCAGTGCGGATGACACGGCAGCGGGTCTCAATCAACTGCTCAGAGATGGCAAGATCCGCAGTGCCGGGGTTTCCAATTACAATGTTCATCAGTTTGATCTGCTCAACAGTCGCATGGATCAACCGCTCGTGACAAACCAGCTTGAATTTCATCTCTTACAGATGAATCCCATCTCCGACGGCACTTTCGACCAATGCCAAAAGCATCGTATTCAGCCCATGGCATGGAGTCCTTTAGCCGGTGGGCGTTTGTTTGATTCTAAAAACGAGGCGGCGACTCGCATCGCCAAGGCAGTGGCTGAGATGTCGGAAAAGTACGATAACGCCACCGTGGAACAACTCGCCTATGCTTGGATCATGGCGCATCCGAGTCAGCCGCTTCCCGTCATTGGCACCAACAAGATCGAGCGTATCGAAAGCGCGGCGCAATCGGCCAGTATCACGCTAGAACGTGAAGACTGGTATGCGTTATGGGTAGCTGCGCATGGGCATGGTGTGCCATAAAAAGAAGGGAGCGCGGGCACTCCTGCCCGCTTTTCTTTTCTTCGCGGCTTCGCCGCAAGATTTTCATGAGATGCGGAGAGGAGTCTCCGCGCTCCTTTCCTTACTTCAGAGGATGCTCTTTCAGCAGTTCTGCCGTGTTATAGAACATCATGCGCCCGGGATTCGCGGCGCGGATTTTTTCGATCTGCTTGGGCTGGATCGGCTCAGCCTGATTTCCAAAACTGTTGCGCACAAAGGTGAGCACCGCGGCGATTTCATCATCCTTCAACATACCGGCAAATGGAGTCATGGGCACCTGGCCGTCATATTTTTTACCGTTAACCTCGATGGGTCCCATGAGGCCATACATGGCAATTTTAATGAGGCGATCACTGTCGCCGCTGACCCAATCACTTTTTTCCAATGAAGGGAAGGCGGGATCAAGACCTTTGCCGTTCGGTTGGTGACAAGTGACACAGTGGCCTTCACGGAAATAGACCTTCTGTCCAGCAAGGTATTGTTCCTTTGCTTGTGCACTGAGATGCGCGGGTGCGGGTAACATGGCAAACTCGGGGCGTTCAATTTCGGCGATGCCAGCAAGACGATCTCCGGCAGTTTTAACCGCACCTTCGCTCCAGACATCCAAAGGTTTGCTCGCGGCGATAGCAACGATCTTTTTCGCAGCAGCAGTATTGGGTAACCACGAAGCTGCGACGGTCGCCTCCAGACGTACGCGACCATGTTCATCGCCGGCGGCTTTTTCAAGCAAGACGGCGTAATCGGCGATGCGATGCGTATTGTAGCGCAACACACGGACTGCGGCAGCACGGGCATGGAAGTCCTTGGCAGACAG
>VFKY01000179.1 GCA_009885275.1 Verrucomicrobiota bacterium
ATGAGATGCATGTGATGGGGCTCAATGCTCGCAAACGAGTTGAAGAACAGTTTACCTGGGATCATTATAGAGCTCGGGTTTTGCAGGCTTATATTTCTGCAAAGGCACGGCATGGTGCGTGACTTCAATATTATTCCCAGTGCAACGCATTCTCGTCATTCAACTCAAACGTATCGGTGATTTCATCCTCACGGTGCCAGCTTTGGTGGCCTTACGTGAGGCGATGCCTAAAGCCGAGATTGTCCTGTTGGTTCCATCCACTGTGACTGAATTGGCGCAATGCATTGCTGAGGTTGATCGTGTGATTTCGTATCGCGAAGGGAGCTTCAATTTGGAATCGTGGTCATCAGCACTGGCGGGGGAATGGACGGCTTGTCTTGACTTCAGCGGTACAGGTCGTTCCTCGCTATTGACGTTGCTATCGCAAGCCACGCGTCGAATCGGATATGCAAAATTTGCTGGGAATGGCCTGCGCAAACGTGCTTACACTGAGTTATGCGAGGCATCGGTAAGAGAATTGCATACCGTGGATTTTCATCACGCTCTGTTGGCCCAATATACGGGGAGTTCACCATCAGAGGCAAATTTGCCCATCTTTAAAATACCCTTACCGGTGAAGACTTGCGCGTTAGAGAAATTTGCTCAGGCGGGGTTGCAAGGGCGATTCGCCATTCTTCATCCAGGCACTGCCCGCGAGGAAAAATTTTGGATGGACGAGAGATGGTCTGCGGTTGCCGAATGTCTCCACCAAGATAAAAAGCTTACCGTTGCTCTCACAGGGGCAGGCGATCGCCTTGAAATGAAGCATTTGAAGAATATTAAAAAATATCTTAGCACGCCGGTGATCGATCTTACGGGGCAACTGACATTGGTGGAGCTGGCGATATTGATACGCGATTGTGAACTCATTATTGGTGTGGACAGTATGGCCATGCATCTGGCCTCTATTTACAAGAAGCCGCAGATTGCTTTGTTTGGACCCACCAACCCCTTTCACTGGCGTCCACTTCATGATCGGGCCATGGTCTTGCAAGGGGAAACCAATGTGTTATTACAACATTTTTCCCCGCAATCACCCGGTTGCGAAATGAAGCTGATCTCGACGGATGCGGTTATCAGTGCTATTCGTAAAATTCATCCATTTCCTTAGTTCCTCTGATGTCCACGACCAGAAAAGTTAGCCGCCAAGACCTCGCCCTTCTAAGTACCCGCGAGACCATGGCTCTCGCAAAAGAAGTTTACACCAAGCTCTTCGCCTACATGAAGCCCTATCGGTGGCGTTTCTTCGTTGGGACTTTTTTTGGTGTGCTTGCGGGTTTGTCCAATGCCCTCATGATCTTTGGCTTTAAGATTGTCTTTAACATTGTCCTTCCAGTGAACAAGAATGGCAAAAACGTAATCGAGCCAATCGCCCTGCCTTTTACGGAATTTAAACTTGATATTCAGTCATGGCTTCCTGTGGGATTTAGTAATTCCACGGCATCAGTCATTATAGCCTGTGCGCTTGTGCCAATACTTTTTCTTCTCCGTGGTTTTCTGACTTATGTTGCCAACTATCTCATGATGTGGGTGGGCAATCGGGTGCTACTTGATTTGCGAAACGACTGCTATAATGCGCTCATGCAGCAATCGGTGGGTTATTACACCACAACCAAGACTGGAAATCTTGTGCAAACCGTATTCAATCAAGCACGCGTTGCGCAACAGAATCTCGTCACTTTGTCGCAGGACATTGTGCAACGTCCAGTCGCAATATTGGCTATTCTCGCGGTCTTGTTCTATCAGAACTGGCAATTTTCAATGTACTCGCTCGTGGTTTTTCCGCTTTGCATTTGGCCGGTGATCGCAGTGGGAAAGAAGGTTCGTAAATCAGGAACACAAGAAGAACTCGAAGCGGGACAGATGATGGTTCTGATGAACGAGGCCTTTGGTGGGATTCGTGTGGTGAAATCATATGCGCGTGAAGACTATGAGCTGAAAAGATTTTCAAGCTCTAATGTAAAAATGAACAAGCTGATCATGCGCTATAGTAAGGCGCTGGAACTTGTCGGAATGTTGGTGGAGACGGTGGCGTCATTTGGAGTAGGGGTTGGGCTTTATTATGCATGGAAGACGGGAATCGACTCCAACACTTTCATGGTGCTTGTGGGCGGCCTTACTCAAATTTATCCTCATGCAAAAGCACTAAGTCGCATTCAGCTTCTGATGCAGAAAACCATCGTCGCTACGAGTTCTGTATTCGAGGTGATGGAGGAAAAGCCATCGGTCGAAGATGCGGTTGATGCGATTGTCGTTCCAAGAGCGAAGGGAAACATTGAACTCAAAAATGTGTCCTTCACTTATAAAACCAGCAAAAAGAATCGGCGCGCGGCTGTTGAGGATGTCACGCTGAGTATGGAGCCGGGTAAATTTTATGCACTCGTCGGCCCGAGCGGTGCAGGTAAGAGTACGTTCTTTGCATTGCTTCAGCGTTTCTACGAAGTAGATGCTGGTAGTATTGAAATGGATGGTGTCGATATTCGTCGTGCCACGCAAAAATCACTGCGAGAAAACTTTGGGGTCGTCAGTCAGGACGTATTTCTTTTTCACGATACAATCTATGAGAATATCCTATATGGACGTCTCGATGCCACGAAGGAAGAAATTGTTGCGGCAGCACAAAAAGCCCATGCTCATGAGTTTATCATCGATCAAGAAGATAAGTATGACACCGTGGTAGGAGACAAGGGGTGTCGTCTATCAGGAGGACAGCAACAGCGAGTTTCCATCGCCCGCGCCATCCTGCGTAACGCACCTATCTTGCTTTTGGACGAAGCAACTTCCGCACTCGATACGGAATCAGAACGCATCATTCAAGACGCTATTCATGCTCTTTCCGAGGGGAAAACGGTGCTAGCCATTGCGCACCGCCTTTCGACAATTCTTGAGGCAGATAAAATCATTGTCATGGATAAAGGGAAAGTGCTGGATGTTGGACCTCATGCCGATCTTCTGCTTCGCTGTGAACTCTATCAGCGCCTCTACCAACTCCAGTTTCAAGGAGGAGCCGCAGATCCTGCCAT
>VFKY01000310.1 GCA_009885275.1 Verrucomicrobiota bacterium
CACGTCTCAATGTGAAAGCGCCGCAGATGCGTCATCTCTGTAGAAATCAAACACCATAGAATTTCTAATCCTGTAGGGGTGACATCATCAATCTCGCGCCTACGGCGCTATTGATCGTAACAATGCGATCTTCATGAATCCTAAAAAACGTAAAGATCATCGGCAAAATTGAAGCGCTCCAAATCCTCGCTTTTATTCAGCTTTGGAAAGTGCTCATCCATGATTTCCCCACTAATCTCGCAGCGCTACAGCGGGTTCTGTTCGTGCAGCAATGAACGCGGGCACGAGGGCGGCAAGGGTGCAAAGAATAAAGGCTCCACTGCAAATAATGCTGACATCTTGCCACACTACTTTGGCCGGAATCTCGATGATGCCGTAAATGCTGGAGTCGAAGATTTCTCGACCGCTAATCGTGGCAATGCCCTGACGGATCGTGTTGCGATAATAGACGACGAGAAGTCCCGCGCCGATCCCTGAGATGGCGCCCAGTGCCCCAACGATCATGCCTTGAGAAAGAAATATCCATATGATCTGGCTAATGCGTGAACCGAGTGCGGAGATGATGCCGATCTCTCGCCGTTTCTGCACGGTCACGGTGATCATGGTGTTCATGACACAAAAAGCCGCCACGATGACGATGATGAAGAGCACGAAATACATCATTTCGGTTTCGTTTTTAACCGCATCGAACAAGCTCTTATGTTGCTCCATCCAAGTGCTTGATCCCCATGATTCAGGCAAGGCACCGCTCTTGATAAGTTGTTGCTTGATCTCTCCCGCTTCATAGGGATCGGAGACTTCAATGCCCAAACTAGTAACGCCTTCACCCATGCCGCCAAGTTCCTGTGCCACATGCAACGGCATGATGGTCACGGTGAATTTACTGGAATCTTGAAGGGTTGGCGGAGTGAAAATGCCGCTGACTTTGAGATCGAGTGGTAGCACCAGGTTCTTGAGTTTTTTATAAGCCTCTTGTTTTTCGGCTTCAGGTTTTTCCTCAATTGCCCGCATGGTGTGAACCAGCTCCTGAAGATTTGAAGGCGCGTAAACCGTGACCTTATCTCCGACCTGCACACCGTATGCCCGGGCCAGTTGATTATCTAAAATGAGGTTGTCTTCGGACAGGTCAAAACTGCCATCAACAAGGAGTTTCTCATGCTTTGAAGCAATACGGTTGGTGTCGTCAGAGCGCATGCCCCACATCAAGGAGGGGGTGATATAGCCATTGGTTTCGATCAAGATCATGCCCCGTACTAACGGTGAAACAGAAGTGACACTTGGATTTTGCTTGATGGCCTTGAGCACCTCACGCCAGGATTTTTCTTTCACATCTGGCGGACGTTCATGCTCACTCAGCATGCCAGTGCCGATGCGGTCAGCCGCCTCAATATGAGAGTCATAGCCCATCGCTACTTGTTTGATCTCATCTTGGAATCCTGCCATCACCGATATCACAACGATGAGCACCGCCACGCCTAGAGCCACGCCGAGAACGGAAATGAGCGTGATCACAGAAACGAATGTGCGCTTGGGGCGCAGATATCGCAGGGCAAGGAAAAGGCTGAAATTTTTAATCACGCAAAAGGGGAATCGAAGATGCGCAGTGTGCGCCAGTGCGTTGGGATTGCAAGAGCTCGCAGTGACCGCGTTTCATCATGCGCCACAAAGCTCCAATGCCGTCACTTCTTGAAGAGAGCGCAGTTGTTTCCATGCTCCGGGAAATACGAGATGTTGCGTCACCGCACAGGGAACCACAACACAGCGCATCTCCGCGGCATGCGCTGCCCTCAGTCCATTGAGGGAATCTTCCAAGACTACCGCGTTCTCAGGCTTCACTTTTAGTTTACTTGCGGCATGCAGGAACAGACTCGGATCAGGCTTCACTTTGCCAGTGTCTTCGAGACACGTGATGTTTTCGAACATGTCAAACAAGTCCAGTTTTTTCAACCAACCATCGACCCACTCATGCGTGGAACTGCTCGCCACCGCACAAGGAATGCCATGCTCACGCGCTTCATGAATACGTTCCCGCACGCCCGGAAGGGGGTCACGATCTTTGAGGATTTCCGCAACATACTCGCGACGACGTTGCGCCAGTGGTTTCCAGTCGAGGGTGCGCCCGAGCATCGCTTCCAAATCCTTCATGGGATCGTAGTGCCCGAAATCACTGCCGACACACTGCGCCCAAGTTTCCAGAGTCAGGGGAAACCCATGAGCCGTATAAATTTCACGCCAGGCTTCATAGATCGCCGTCTCGGTGTCGAGAATCAAACCATCAAAATCAAAGATAAGAGCGCGTGGAGTGGGCATGAGAACATGTAACAAAGGTTTGTTTTCACTGCTACTAGGAAAAGAAGGCGATGAGATAGTGCGAACGGGCTGCGAAGTGGATGTCCGCGTTCCGAACTTTGTAATTGAGTCCCAAAGGGGCGGCTTTATACCAGCCTAGGGCAGCGCCCTAGGGCATTTGAGAAAATGAAATACAGCCCTGAGGGGGCGACCTAAAAGGGTGCATTGTTTGGGTCGCTCTTTCAGGGCTCAATACACTATGCATCATTCACCTAGGGCGTTGCCCTAGGCTGGTATGTTTCGGGCCGTTGGCCCTACGATTACAGAGTTAACCAATGAATTAGCGGCGAGGACACTACTTTGACTCACCCCAACAATTTTACCAGCGCCTCCACCGTTGTGACGGGAGCCTGACATGATTGATTTTTACAGACGTAGGCCGCTGCTTTCCCACCGACGGGTTTCATGCTGGCGACTGCCTCGCTCTTCTGCGAGATGTATTTCTGTCCTTCTCCTCCATCGGCGTGAAGGAGAACGGCATGAGGTAGAAAGCGTTGGCGCACGGTCTTCGCGAGCGCTTGGAAGTCGGCGTCCTCTTTGTTTCCTGCGAGCACGATCTCCATGTTACCATGCTCCATGAAATCAAGGGCAGCCACCATCGCTGGCACGCTGAAGGGATTATTCTCCATGCTTTTACCGAAGAGCTTCAAGAGCTTGATAGCTCTTTCGCGATAGTCTTCACGCAAGAGCATTTGACTCATTCTCAGCAGGTTTAATGCGGCGATACTGTTGGGTGAAGGTTCTGCGGCATCGTAGTCTTCTTTCACTTGAAGCACGGAGTTAGGAATACTGTTACTCACACTGTAGTAACCGCCTTTTTCAGCGTCGCCATACTTGGTGTCGAACTCCTGTTGTAATGAAACAGCCCATTGCAGCCATTTCAATTCAAAGCTGGCTTCGTAGAGATCAAGCAAGCCTTGAATGAGCATCGCGTAATCAGGGGCAAAAGCAGGAATGTTAGAGGCTCCTTCGCGCCAGCTTCGGCGCAGGTCAGTGCCGTTGGTCGAGAGATGATCATAGAGAAACTGTGCGGCAGCACGGGCATCGGTGAGGTAGGCATCATCACCCAAGACGCCGTAAGCTTTTGCAAAGGCAGAGATCATCATACCGTTCCACGAGGTGATCACTTTATCATCGAGATGGGGGCGGGGACGCTTGCAACGAGCTTCAAACAAAGTCTTGCGACCGCGAGAGAGTATGTCTTCCGCCTTCTCATCTTCGATTTTAAAGAACTCAGCCGTTTTCTTAGCGGAGTAGGCACGAAAGAGCGTGTTCAGATTTTTGAGTTCCCCATGCGGATCGCTTTCGGGTCTCGCGTTACCATCGCGGCGCGCTCCATAAGCATAGCGAAAAATGCTCCCCTCGCTTTTTCCGAGCAAGTCATCAATCTCGGCAGCACTCCAGACATAGAAGGCTCCTTCGGTTTTTCTAGCAGCCTCAGCGGTGGATAGACTGTCAGCATCTTCTGCAGAATAAATGCCACCGTCCTTTTGTCTCAGGTCACGGCGCACATACTCTAAGATGCCACGGGCAATGTCGGCATAAAACGTGACCCCAGTATTTTGAAATCCTTCCAAATATGCCACCGTTAGCTGAGCCTGATCGTAGAGCATTTTTTCATAGTGCGGGATATGCCAGTATGCATCCACGGAGTAGCGATGGAAACCGCCGCCGATGTGATCTCTCATG
>VFKY01000382.1 GCA_009885275.1 Verrucomicrobiota bacterium
ATCAGACCAATGGGATCCTCCAAGCCAGGCACGGGAATAGCCACGCCATGATCAATGGGAAGAATGACGGTCTTACCGTCGCGAAAGAAGGTGTTGAGGTTATCTTGTCGGCTCATAGGAAGTATAAAACATGAGTGTAAACGAGGACACTGTAAAGAAGAACAGTCGTTTAGACAAGCATCTCTAAATAGTCGGCTCATCTCTACCAATTTATAGTCTGACAGCAATGTTCAAGATTATATTCCTTACGCCTTACTCAGTGGCTGAGTATCTCCATGAGAGGCGCAGAAAAAACTGCCCCGTTTCATACTTGCGTCCCCTCGTATCAGCTTCTTCTTGTGCGACGTGCCCCTAGAAGCGGCCATCACCGGAGCAGAGTTCGGAGCCCTTGAGCGCCGTAAAGTGCGAGAGTGCTCGCAGAGACAAGTGTAAACATGATGCCGTTTCCTGCTGTCAGCTTGACTTTGTAAGATGGGACTCTTCATTAGCTCATCCATGGCCCATACAGTCCTTAACATCCAGCACACAGCAAAACTTGCTCGTCTCAAACTTACGGAGTCGGAAGCCACCAAGTTTCACGCCCAACTCAGTAAGATTCTTGATTATATGAGTACCCTTGATGCTCATGATTTTTCGGGAATAGAACCTACCGCTCATGCCATGCCTGTCTATGATGTGTGGCGAAATGACGAACCCCATCAAGATTTCACCAATCAACAAGCACTAGCCAATGCTCCAAAACAAAATGCGGGGCAATTTCTCATTTCAAGAGTCGTTGATGAGTAATTCTATTGATTGGCAGACTTAAATCTCATTCACCGCATTTTTTAAAGACCTTCATGTCGCTCGCATCATCCACCATCGCCGAACTACGCAGACATTTGCTGAAGAAGGATATCACCCCTACAGACATCTTACTGGACCTGCAAAAATCCATCACTCAAGACCACGGCACCGTCGGCGCTTATTTGTCTCTTGATATTGAATCAGCTCTTAAAGAAGCCGTAAACACTGATGTCACACTGCCTCTGGGTGGTATTCCACTGGCTATCAAGGACAACATCAATGTCATTGGTCAGCCCTGCACATGCGGCTCACGTTTTTTAAACAATAGCTACACAGCACCTTACGATGCCACTTGCATTCAACAATTGCGAAGCGCTGGAGCAATCCCCTTTGGCCGTGCCAACATGGATGAATTCGCTATGGGATCATCCACTGAAAACTCAGCCTTGGGCGTGACCCGCAACCCATGGGACCACGATCGCATTCCAGGAGGGTCCAGTGGCGGATCTGCTGCTGCAGTAGGCGGCAATCTTGCTATTGCAGCGCTTGGCTCTGATACAGGTGGGTCGATCCGCCAACCGGCTGCCTTTTGCAGTTGTGTCGGATTGAAGCCAACTTACGGACGAGTCTCACGCTATGGGTTAGTGGCTTTCGCATCCTCATTGGACCAGATTGGTCCGCTTACAAAAACTGTAGAAGATTCTGCAATTTTGCTAAATTATCTCTGCGGCAAAGATAAGAGGGACAGCACTTCCCTTGATGCTTCAGTTCCTGATTTCACGACTGTTCTAGGCAAGGATATTAAAGGTCTAAAAATAGGTCTTCCAAAAGAATACTTTATTGATGGCATTCATGCTGGCATCCGCGAAAAAGTCGACCAAGCCGTGCGACAACTTGAAAATCTCGGCGCACACATTGAGGAAATTTCTCTACCACACACGGATATTGCGATTGCCACCTATTATGTACTGGCCCCTGCGGAAGCATCTGCCAATCTTTCCCGCTTTGACGGGGTTAGATATGGGCATCGCGCTGAGAACACCAGTGATGTCCTTGATCACTATCTCACGACACGTGCTGAGGGTTTTGGTCCAGAAGTAAAACGGCGCATTCTTCTCGGAACCTATGTTTTAAGCTCAGGTTACTATGACGCGTATTATGTAAAAGCTCAGAAGGCCCGCACCCTCATTCGCAAGGATTTTACAGATGCATTTGATAATGTAGATATCATATTATCCCCCACTACTCCTGCTCCACCATTTAAACTTGGCGAATTACGTGACGATCCTCTCGCGATGTATCTGGAGGATCTTTGTACCATCCCTGCAAATCTGGCGGGGCTTCCAGCACTGAGTCTTCCCTGCGGTTTCGTGTCTATAAACGGCAAGGACCTGCCGGTTGGCTTGCAGTTGATTGGCAAACCCCTTGATGAAGCAACTTTATTGAAAACGGCATTTGCGTATGAGCAATCAACTACTTGGCATCAACGCAAGCCCGCGCACTAAAAATACTTCGACTAGACTGAATGTCGCGCGCGATCTGTGACTTCAACTCCGCTAAATCAGCGAACTTCTGCTCATCACGTAGCAGTTGTAGAAAGCACACTTCCAGCACAGCACCATACAAATCTATATTCATGTCCATGAGATGAACCTCCAGCGTTCGTTCCCCATTATTTTCAATCGTCGGGCGATATCCTAAATTGGCCACGCCAGAGTATTTGATTCCGTTGGACATAACTTCCACCGCATAAACTCCCAAGGGCGGCAACTCTTCATTTTCAATATTTAGGTTTGCGGTAGGAAAGCCCAGTTCTCGCCCTAACTGTCTCCCCCTTACCACCTCTCCCATTACGCTGTAAGCTCGTCCCAACATTCTCTCTGCTTGCTTAAAATCACCTGTTCTTACAGCTTCTCGAATCAGAGTGCTACTTACTACCTTGTCACCAATTTTTACTTCCGGCACACCATAAACACCAAATCCATGTGCCTGCCCCATTTCCATAAGCTGATGAACATTGCCTTCTCTGCCTCTGCCAAAACTCCACGTGTACCCTACGGATATAAATCCCAATGGCTGACAAGAAGACACCAGAGAGTCTATAAAGACATTGGCACCTGTTTTAGCCGTCTCACTAGTGAAGGGTAGTACTAGTGTGTACTGAACTCCGAATTGTTTCAAAATATGAAGTTTATGTGCGGTGCTACAAAGCAAAAGCGGTGCTAACTCTGGACGCAAAATACGGAGAGGGTGCGGATCGAATGTCAAAACCACAGTGGTTCCACCGTGTTTTTCGGTAAAATCCAGCGCTGATTGAATCACGGCCTGATGTCCCAAATGAACTCCGTCAAAAACTCCCACCGCGAACGCCACAGGTCCTCGCAGTGATGCCAATTCTGTCATGTCACGCAGGACATTCATCTTACATTATCAAGCGCCTCGGAGTTTGGAAACATCGTATAGAGAATACATCGCTTCCATCACTTCCTCACGTCGTCCTTCTTTGAGCATACTAAAGGTCACATATTTACCGGGCAAAAATGCAAAGCTACCAGAACGAGTGCGACGCAACGCACTAAGATGAGCTCCACAACCAAGAGTGTGGCCAATGTCATGTGCATAGGTTCTCACATAAAAACCCTTGCTGCATACGACACGGAAATCGATCTCAGGCAGTTCAATGCGGGATATCTCATAGTCAAAAATGTGTACCAATCGTGGTTCACGCTCTACCACTTTTCCCTGACGGGCCAACTTATACAAGGGCACTCCATCCTTTTTGATGGCAGAAACCATGGGCGGCATTTGATAAAAATCCCCTTTCAACCCGTCGAAAACTGACGTGATCTGTTCTCTAGTAAACTCTGGCACCTCTTTTTTCTCCAGCACGTCACCCTCCTTATCCTGAGTAGAAGTACTGGCTCCTAAAGTAGCAGTACCTAAATACTCCTTGTCTTCACTCATCAGGAGATCTTGAATTTTTGTCGCATTTCCTACCACAAGTATCAACATGCCTGTGGCCATGGGATCTAGCGTTCCACAATGACCAATTTTTTTTATACCAAGACACTTGCGGGCAACTGCCACAACATCATGCGATGTCATATCAGGTGCTTTATCCACAAGAAGGACACCATTAACCAATTCGTTTGAGTTCATTCTTTAGAGATTCTAGAAAACGCGATTCAGCGTCAGCAACTGGCCCACACAATTTTGCACCAGCAGCCATTGCGTGGCCACCACCGCCAAATTCAGCGCAAATTTTTGAAACATTGAGGCGATGATCTTTGGAGCGAGCGCTTACCCGTATTTTACCGTCAGCGGTTTCTTCAAATATAACCGCAGCCGTCACACCCTCGATCGTTCGCAAGGCGTCAATGAGTCCTTCCGTATCTCCTGCTTCCACACCAATCTTATTTTGAGTTGCAAGAGTTAACGCCCAGCTCGCAATGCTACGATCAGCCGTAAATTTCATTTCATTGAGGAGCACCCGGAGTAACTCAGTACGTCGAAACGGGTGTGTTTGATAGATTTTTTTTGCGAGCTCTGCTGTATCAAGCCCAGAATCCATCATTTCTGCAACAATACGATGAGTGGTAGAGGTAGTGCAGCTATATTGAAATGAACCGGTATCAGTGCTAATCGCCACAAATAAATTCTGCCGCACGGCATCATTCAACTCAAACCCCTGGTGGGTCAAGAACTCATAAATGATCTGGCCAGTAGCAGGAGACAGAGTGTCTATATAGTTAAGATTCCCATAACTTGGATTTGTAACGTGATGATCGATATTAATCAATAATGGAGCAGCACTTAGGGCGATATTTGTGCGTTCCCCAAGCCTCTCCTTAGTGGCATTGTCCAACGCTATCGCAACATCAATATCCAACGGTTCCGCTATTGATGTCTGAACAATATTTGAACTCGGTAGAAAGGTCAAATTGGCTGGCACTCCATCTTCACTAAGAACAGTCACTTTTTTTCCAGACAATTGGAGGCTTAGCGCAGTGCCTACAATAGAGCCAATAGCATCGCCATCAGGACGAACATGACACGCTATTGCGATGTGTCGGGCGCCCTGTATAGCTTCTGCGATTTTTGAAAAAGTGTCGTTCATGTATATGTTTATCGTTTGTCAGCAATGGATAAACAAATAATCACTGTTGTTTTCTTGAGCGCCGCTCCGTATTTTCATCATCACAATTCTCGTTCTCGGAAGCGATGTTCACAGCTTCATCCAAAGGTTCATCATAGACAATGGGAGGCAGATTTTCGATGAGATTTAAAACATGCACTCCACGTTCTATCGAGCTGTCCGTCTTGAACAAAAGTGATGGTGAATACTTCAAGATAACTCGCTTAAATAGGTCTCTCTGGATGTTAGAGCGGCTATCGTTAAGCTTCTTGATAATTTTTTCGGGGGATGTTTCTTTGCCTATTACACCAGTGTATATAAAACACTGCTTAAAATCAGGAGTGATATCCACGTCATGAATAGTGACCAAACTACCGGGAAACTGAAAGTTTCTCTCGAGAATAGTAGCCAGTTCGCGCTTGATGAGTTCTGTGACGCGTTTAACGCGGTGGTTCATAGTGGGAATGGGATGCGTCAATGATCCTTCTCAGTAGAGATGGGTCAGCAACAAATGATGCAAAAAATTAGAGGCTTTGCTTGATCTTATCGAGCTCGTAACACTCGATGACATCTTCTTCCTCATATTCATGATAATTACCAAGGCGGATACCACACTCTAGGCCATTGCGAACTTCGGGCACTTCATCGTGGAATCGACGTAGAGTGTCCACAGAGCCATCATAGACAGGTTGATTCCCACGAATAACACGTGCTCGTGCCTTACGATCAATTCTACCATCCATAACCACACAACCTGCAACTCGCCCACGAGTAAGCTTGAAAACCACTTTAACCTTGGCGTGACCGATAACACGCTCACGCAATTCAGGATCAAGAAGACCCAACATGGACTCTTTTACTTGATCAATAAGTTCATAAATAATGCTGTATAGCTTGATTTGCACACCTTCATTACGGGCCACTGAAACTGCATTGCTTTCCAGCTTGGTATTGAACCCAATGATCACCGCATCTGATGCGCTAGACAAAAGAATATCTCCTTCTGTTATAGGGCCAGCGGCACTGTGGAGGATTTCAATTTGAACCTTACCGCTTTCAATCTCTTTAAGAGATTTGATGACCGCCTCAAGCGAGCCTTGGACATCAGTTTTAAGAACTATTTTAAGATTCTTTTTTGAACCATCTTCGATGTTTGCGAAAAGTGCTTCCAAGGTGCTGCGACGAGGGGCGGCGAGCTTCTTTTTGCGTTGTTCTTCCAACCGCTCTTCGCTAAGTTTTTTGGCTGCGCGTTCGAAATCCATTTCAACGACTTCGTCACCCACATTTGGTAGCCCGCTAAAGCCCACCACCTCGGCAGGCATTCCCGGTAAAACAAATTTAATTGGTTGGCCACGATCATTGGTCAAGTTTTTAACCTTGCCCCAATAAGGTCCGCAAATGAATGGCTCGCCAACTTTCAACGTTCCATTTTGAACAATTACTGTCGCCGTTGGACCCCGACCGGCCTCCATACGCGATTCAATAACAGTAGCACGCATGGGTGCTTTAGCGTTAGCACGTAAATCAAGCACCTCAGCTTGAAGAGACATTGTTTCTAAAAAATGCTCCAGTCCAATGCCTTTAGTCGCAGAAACCTCCATAACCTCGGTCTCACCGCCCCATTCTACAGGCATGAGCCCTGCTTCTTGAAGCTGCTGCTTAACTCGCATGATGTTGGCTGATGGCAAGTCACACTTATTAATGGCCACCATGATCATAACATCAGCAGCCTTAGCATGATTGAGTGCCTCTACTGTTTGAGGCATGAATCCATCATCTGCCGCAATCACTAGCACCACAATGTCCGTGACATTGGCCCCACGCGCACGCATACCTGAAAAAGCAGCATGTCCTGGAGTATCAATAAATGTAATGGGGCGATCATTATAAGTCACACTGTATGCTCCAATATGCTGAGTAATACCGCCAGCCTCTCCTTTGACGATGCTCGTTTTACGAACAGCATCTAACAATGAGGTTTTGCCATGATCAACGTGTCCCATGAAAGTAATGATAGGCGCACGGAGCTCTAAAACATCCTTCTCCTCTTCCGCCGGAGGAGGCGGTGGCGGGGGTTCTACAATAATCTCATCAACTTTGTGAACGCCTGCGCCTTTTTCGCGCTTGTCTTTCTCAAATGTAAATCCGTGTTTTTCACAAATCTTAGCTGCAATATCTGGATCTATAGCAGTATCAGCTTTTGCAAAAACTTTGAACTCAATCAAATCTTTGATCACCTGAAACATGCGCAATCCCATGCGATCAGCCAGTTCCTTGACGATGATCGGTGGCTTGAGGTGTATAATCTTGGAATCTTCTGAAGAATGTTCGGGCGATATCTCTTCATTTTTGACTGCGGTGAGAACTGGTGGCACCGGTTTCTCTTCTTGCTGCAACAGTGAAATCGGCGGCAATACCGTTCCCTGTGTTTGCGCTTCCGTTGGTTCAGGGCGACGCACTCTTTTACCTGATGCTTTATTCTCAACCTCTTCAAAGAGTGAGAGCGCTTCGGCTTTTTCTTGATCCAAGGATCTACGCGGCACAACTAGATCGTCCGATTTCTTTGGTGCTTTATCTTCTGTAGGCTTAGATCCCAAGGGTAAAAAAGCCGACCCAGTTTTGATTTCGCCTGTGCGTCGCTTCTTTTTAGGCGCGTCGTCTTCAATAAGTGAAATCGCTTTGTTGGGAATAATCTTTTTTTTCGCTGGCACTGCCAATGACTCCACTACCTCAGATTTTAAAGGCGCGCTACGTTTGATGGGTTTAGGAGTCGAGGACTTGGTGGGCATGCAAAATATATGTTTCAGAAAAGAATCGCGCTATTGTATGAACGAATGAGAATTGAATTTTGTTATTGGGGAGCGTTCGCCTATTCTGCGGCGACCTTTAAGTCTACCCCGTGATAAGCTTTAGCTTTGTCCACAATCTTTTTGGCTAGCACCTCATCTCCATTGAGCATTGGTGCGATATCTTCAATGCTTACGTCAGCGAAGAGCGATATATCGGTCAAACCTTCATCCACTAGCTTACGAGCAACATCTTCATCAATGGAAAGGGCATCAGCGATAATATGGGCAGCACCACCGACATGCCCCTCAAAAACTTTGGCGGCATGCTCATCTTTCTCAATGACCAAATCATAACCAATTAATCTAGAAGTGAGCCGGGCATTCTGCCCTCTACGACCAATGGCTTTCGAGAGATCCTCTTCACTGACGGTGAGATGCACGCGCTTATTGCCTTCATCGACATTAATTGAGAGAATTTTGATGGGCTTCAAAGCTTCTCGAGTCAACTCAATCGGATCCTTGCTCCAACGAATGATGTCCACTTTTTCATTGTTTAGCTCGCGAACAATATTTTTTACCCTTGCTCCACGGAGTCCAACACATGCGCCAACAGGATCCACCTTTTCATCAGCACTATGCACAGCAACCTTAGTGCGATAGCCGGCTTCACGAGCGATGCTGATAATCTCAACAGTGCGATCTGAAATTTCACTGACCTCAAACTCAAACAGACGACGTACAAAATTAGGATGACTCCTAGATAGAATAATTTCAGGGCCGCGCTGCGTACTTTTTTCAACGGCTTTTACGTAAAAACGCATCCGATCCCCCGGCGTGTAATCCTCAGTCGGCACGCGTTCACGTGAAGTCATAACACCTTCAAATTTACCAAGGTCAACCACTACATCCGATTTATCGAAACGACGTATGGTGCCACTTACTACATCACCAGTACGATCTTTAAATTCTTCGTAAAGATTCGCTTTCTCCGCTTCCCGCAAACGTTGCATCCAAGTTTGCTTGGCGGTTTGTGCCGCGATACGCCCAAAATCTTTAGGGGTAACTTCAATATCCACTTCATCTCCGGGAATCGCACCAGGCTTCAATTTTTGAGCTTGCTTTACAGTGAGATGCTCGAACGGGTTCTCCACTTTTTCAACCACCAGAAGTCGCGCCCATGCTTTGATGGAGCCTTTTTCTGGATCGATCTCGATACGGAGCTCACGTGCGGGGCCAATACTTCGCTTGGATGCGGCAAGCAAGGCGCTTTGAAGGGCATCAACCATTTTTGCACGGTCAATTCCTTTCTCCTTTTCGTAATATTCAAATAGGGCTTTGAGTTCGCTGATCATAACCTTGAAGGGCATATCTCTCAGGACGAAAAAGAGCGGGAGGAACCCCACTCTTGCGCCAGGAGATTTGTTCTCAAGTCTTCGCCCAAAGAGGAATCGACAAAGTAATCGGATGTAAACAAGTGGCAAGCGTTTTCTCCAAAATGGATCAGCTTGATACACAAACAGTTCTAGTATTCCTTCTACCTCCATTCAAATGGACGAAGACGATATATTTATATGCGTTGCACAAAGCACACGATTTCTTGGCCTTCTTCTAATCAAACTCAAGGCTATCTCTCAAATTCTGGAGTATTAAATCAACAAAGATTGATTTCCCCCTTGCACGATCTCTCTAAATGATTATCTAAACAGCCCCATTATCGCGCGGGTAGCTCAGCGGTAGAGCAGTTGGCTTTTAACCAATTGGTCCTGGGTTCGATCCCCAGCCCGCGCACCATTTATAGATAATGCCAATCCGCATTACTTAATGGGCTCCAGATAGTATAGTCCCGTAGTCATTGAACAGGCGTTATCTGTTGGCATGCGTTTTAGCGCATGTTCTGCCCCCCAAGAGTCCGAGTATAAAATTTCACTGGTTTTAGCATTGTAACCAATAATTAGGCGCATGTGTCCGCCGTGACTCTGTGGCAAACCATCCTCTTTAAACAGTCCAAGCTCTACTCCCCACATCAAGGGCACCCCTTTGTCAATTGTGTCCACAACCATCCTCTGAAACTTACTGTAACCGGATTTATTCTTCACGGTCCGACTGGTTTTTAGGGATTCAGGATCCATCGAACTGTAAATGGCACCGATATCGATAGTTCTCATGTTGTTGATATCAATTTCCTTTTTATCGTTGCTTTTAGCTTCGCGATTGTAGTCATTTATCATATTTGAGAACTCTTTGAAATCCCATTTATCAAGAGCTCGAACGCGGATGTGCAAGCGGCCCTCTAATTTTTCCAAAGCCGCCAACATCTCACTGGGACTAGTGCCCCCACCAGAACCCGTATTGGCAATTTGAGCCATTTCATGTTGGTCCACCGCCATGCCATAATAGCGGAATACGCGTTCCGTTGTCGCTACAGCGCAGTAGCCCTTGGGTCCCTGATCCACCATTGGAACGTTTTTTATCACCACATCGCCATTAGCTTCACGCGTGATGTTAGCCGACAATGATGTTTTGCTTACGGGCTGATTTTCTGTCTTTGCGTTTGATGCCAGCAGTCCCTGCTGCTTCGGAATTTGTGCTACACGAAGCCTAATGAATTCAGGCCGAAATTCCTCACCTCGCGATTTAACTTCCTTTTGATAACTGTATTCTAATAAATAAGCAGAGGGGGCCTTCAACCACATCCATCCGATGGCTTTTACCGCACTTTGGCTATCTTTGCCCCTCTCAATCGGCGGCACTCCAAGGCGTTCCGTAATGATATTTTTGATACGCTCTATTTCTTTCTCGAATTGCTCCTTGGTGTCGGCTTGAGAAGTGCTGTCACCACGATTGAAAAGAGAGAGATTGATACGCGTAAGTTTGCTCCCCTGAAATTCCGCAATGGTTTCAGGGGCAGTCAAATCTTTACTCCATAAATAATAACGTCCAAAAAAACGGGCTTGATCCTTAGTTTGAGACAGCCATTGGATATTGAGCTTGCTATGCAACAATTCAAATTGCTCAGCAGTGGTCTCCCACAACTGATCTCCCATAAGCATCTCATCAAGAGATTGAGCTTCCCTCTTCAATTCAGTTTGAGCAAGAGTTGGCAGGCC
>VFKY01000336.1 GCA_009885275.1 Verrucomicrobiota bacterium
GCGAATCATGAGCAGCACAGGAATAAAAAATTCAATGACTGACACGAGGTAAGTAATCACCTGTAACAAAAACTCATAATCCAGAACCCATAGCCCGGGCCAACGAGAATTATGGGACAGCAGATAGTAGCTCATAAACTCTCCCTTCGTCCAAAAGCTACTATCCATCCGAGCCAGTACATTCTGCCAGTAGATCACCAGCACCTGCATGCGCATCAGGCTTAGACCATAACACGGCACCCACGACACACTCAGAGCTTTCTGACGTGACCTGATTTCTCGCAATGACCAACGCATGGGCATTGGCGAGACCAATACCAAAAACGAGAGTGATCGCAGGACAATGTCCCATCCGACCACCACGAGCGGTGCACGAGCGGTGTAGGATACATACCAGACAAAAACGATCAACGCAGACATGCGCGGCAGCACGCCGAGTAAAAGCAAAAGCATGGCTCCACCACTGAATAGCATGTAGGCACTGACGGTCGTGGTGTCGTTAAACATCACAAACACCGAGAAATAATCGCCGACTCCTTGCGCTTGAACACTCGCTTGATCGATCATCCCAACGTCGGTGAAAAAGCTCACACGATCCGGCCAGAGTTGAGTCAGATTCAAAAGAGATACCGCCGCAAAAGCAATACGCACACAGTCATAAAGACGTGCATCCACAGAGTCTAGAAATAGACCTGTGAAGCGGGATCGAATGTTTAACAAAAAACTTTGCATGCTGTTATTTCACATCGGGAACTTTAGCCACGAGGTCCGACAGCACCAAAGGCCCCATCAGGGTCGTGCTAGGCACAGCAATCTCTCGTAATTTTCGCACCCCCAGTAAACTGCGAGTGCGTTCAGCGGTCACCTCCAGACTTACTTCCGACTTGGGACCATAACGCCCTGAGCGTAGCAGTTCGGCCGCTACTTTCTTAATATAGGCCGCGCGTTGCGGCGGCATCAATGAGGAAAACGACATAAGAATCACCCATTTGTAAATGCGTGCTTGTTCTGGCTCCGGATAGCGTCGCAGCCCCGGCAGCAGAATACCTTCTTCATGCAATCGCCCCTTCTCATCCTTGACGATCAACCGCACATTAAGGCGATGAAATGTCGGGATGGTGTCAAACACGATCCAGTCCTGCTTGCTTCCTGTGATAATTTGATAAATGCGGCACACCTTTGGCAAAATACTCACCTGACGCCACGGCTCCGGCAGGATGCAGATGAGCAGGAATAGCAGATGCGTCGTCCCGAAAATCAGGATCATGGCTTCACGAGTACGTCGAGATGGTGGGCGCATAAGGATACAGACAAAGAAGAGCTATGACGGGACTTCATCAAATGATTACTGCGAGGAAATTGATTTTGCAGGTGGCGAATGTGGTGACTATCGCTCAAGTTATGAGAGATGAACGCCTCCCCTGTTATCCAAACTCTCGCCAGCTTGGTGAGCATCAATAGTGTGAACTCCTCATACGAAGGTGGTCCCGGGGAGCGAGAAATCGCTACTTGGATTAGAAATTTTTTCGAGCAGCGCGGCATCGAAGTATGGGAGCAAGAAGTGTTTCCGAATAGGCCAAACATCATCGCCAGACTACCGGGGCGAAATTCATCACGTCGCATCATTCTGGAGGCCCATACAGACACCGTAAGCGTGCAAGGCATGACCATTCCGCCTTTCGAACCGACGATTGCTGATGGTAAAATGTTTGGTCGAGGCAGTTGTGATACCAAAGCAGGTCTTGCCGCCATGATGCACGCCGTGGCTTCGTTGCATGAGGATGGCATCCAGCCTCCATGCGAAGTGTGGCTCGCCGCCGTGGTGGATGAAGAGTTCTCCTATCGTGGTGTGGTGAAGCTTTGCGAGGGTCTCACTGGTCATGCCGCGCTGGTCGCAGAACCCACAGGTCTGCGCGCTGTCATCGCCAGCAAGGGGGTATTGCGCTGGCGCATCGCCGTACGCGGCAAAGCAGCTCACAGTGGGAAACCACATTTAGGAATCAATGCCATCAACCACATGGCGCGTGTGATTCTCGCCATCGAGGAAGATCATCAACGCCTCGCAACACAGGTGCATCCCCTACTCGGCCCCGCGACGGTGAACGTTGGCGTGATCCATGGCGGGGTGCAGGTGAACTTTGTACCAGACACCTGCACCATCGAGATCGACCGACGCCTACTGCCGGGCGAAACCGTGGAAGCAGTGCTCGCGCACTATCAAGCATTGCTTGATACATTGAAATCCCAACATCCCACACTGGATGCGTTCATGGAGCCGCCCATGCTCACCGATAGAGCGCTGGAAACTTCCGCCGATTCAGAACCAGCACAGCTTGCCAACACCCTGCTCACGGAGATGGGGCTCGATGGAACACTCTGCGGTGTGCCCTTTGGCAGCGACGCGAGCAAGCTCTCCCATCAAGGCATTCCCAGCCTCGTTGTTGGTCCCGGTAGCATCGATCAGGCTCATGGCGCCGTGGAGTTCGTGGAGCTGGCTCAAGTCGAGCGTGCCTTCGAGTTCTACCGCAAATTCATCCTGCGTTTCGAGTAGCTCGACATTCCAATGTCGAGACGCATTACCCGAAACAATTTCACGCCGAGGGCTGCACGACTCGAC
>VFKY01000260.1 GCA_009885275.1 Verrucomicrobiota bacterium
GAGCTGGAATAAGCAGCAAAGTCTGAACCACTTCTGCTTCTTGGCGACTAGGCTCCAAGTATCTCTCTCTATCATGCGCAGTTAATTTACTGCCTACCGACTAACTGACGCACCGTCCACTGCCCACTGATGCACCGATTCCCGCTTCTACTCAGACTGCTTGCGCTGTGGCCCTCATTCATGCACCATAACCTCTTTTAGCCCTCCTAGTCCATGGATCAATACTCCCTCCAGCTCCTCCGTTCTGCCGTCCGTGATGTGATGGATTTCCCTCAACCTGGCATCCTCTTCAAAGACATCACTCCCGTGCTCGGAAATGCGGCTTTGCTCAAGATGACCGTGCAAGGCATGGCCGAAGTCGTGAAGGGACAACACGTGGACAAGGTCGTAGGCATTGATGCTCGGGGCTTTATCTTTGGTGCCATGCTCGCCGTGGAGCTCGGATGCGGGTTTGTTCCTGCTCGCAAAAAAGGTAAGCTCCCATGGCGCACGAAAGGTGTGGACTACGCTCTCGAATACGGAACGGCATCCCTCGAACTGCACGAAGACGCGATCAATCCCGGTGAGAACGTGCTGCTGGCGGATGATCTCCTCGCCACGGGTGGCACTGCTAGTGCGGCTCTCGAGTTGATCCAGTCCATGCATGCTAATATTCTCGGTTCCGTATTTTTCATTGAACTGGAGTTCCTCAAGGGGCGCGAGAAAGTGGAGGGGTACGGGCCCGTTTATTCCCTCCTGACTTTTTAAACTCCACATCCGCCCTCCTTTCCCTTTCACATGGCTGACCTTGTTAAAAAACTTCCCGCCAGAGCCAGAGAAGCGCTTGTTGCCCCTGCGGGAAAACAGCGTTCCAAAGCCGAGATAATACGTGTCTTCAAGCGCTTCCGCAAACTCGAGGAACTACGTCTCCGCATGGCTCACCGATCCAATATTGGAGGTCTGGAAACCTGTGAAATGCGAGCCGATATGATTGATGCGACTTTGAAGCATCTCTGGAATGAAGTGCTTTCGATGGATGAAGGCGCGGGCGCTCGTAAAAAGTCCATCAGCCTCGTTGCCACCGGCGGCTTTGGGCGACGGCAGATGAGTCCCTTCAGTGATGTGGACTTACTTTTTCTCCTGCCTGGGAGCGGTACTCAGCTGCCTCCAGATGTAGGGACAGCTGTCGCCTCCTTTCTCACACTCCTCTGGGACATTGGATTTAAGGTCGGCGATTCATCAACCCGATCCGTGGGAGAGACCATCAAACAAGCCAATGCTGACAACAGAGTCAAAACGGCTTTGATCGAAGCTCGACTTGTGTCAGGGAATGAAGAGCCTTTTGTGGAGCTCAAGAAGCGCTTTGACAAAGAGTGCATGGACGGACGTGAGGGGGAGTTTCTAAAAATGCGGCAACTTGACCTTGCCGACCGTCATGCCAAATATGAAAATACGCCTTCCGTTCAAGAGCCCCATGTCAAAGCGGGATGTGGTGGGCTGCGCGACTACCAGAACATTATATGGATGACTTACGCGAAGCATCGTACCATCAACCTTCGTGACCTTGTAAAGAAGGATATCTTGCCGAGCAATTCACTCAAAGACATGGAGCGCTCCTACGACTTCATTCTCAGAGTACGCAACGAACTGCACTACATTGAAAAGCGCGAACACGACGTGCTTACATTACGCTTGCAGGGTGTCGTGGCCACTAACCTGGGTTATCGCCAGAAGAAGATCCTAAATCGCATTGAAACTTTCATGCGAGATTATTACTTGCACAGCAGCACGTTGCTCCATCGCGCCAATGAGTTGATGGATCGCTATCATCTTCAAGC
>VFKY01000315.1 GCA_009885275.1 Verrucomicrobiota bacterium
AGAAGGTTAAGGAGGGTGGTTTTCCCGGAACCGGATGGTCCCATGAGAGCCAGGAACTCGCCGCGAGGCACATCAAGATCAAGCTTCTCCAGCGGAGTGACGACAGTTTTGCCTTTGTGATAATTCTTAGAGACACCTTGGCATTTGATCATGAGATCGTTCATGGCTGAGTAAAATTTGGTTTGATGCGCTGACCTTCATGAAAATTTGCAGGAGAAAGAACGACTTGCTCGCCCGGGCGCAGGCCCTCTTGAATGCGAACATAGTTGTCCCGTATTTCGGTGGAGGGCTTCACCATTCGTTTGCTGATGCGGCTGTTGTCAGCATCGAAAATCCAAACCGCATTCTCACTCAATGACTTTGCCGGAATCCACAGGGCTAGGTCACCAGATTCGCTAGCCGATGAATTATTTGAGTCAGACACGGCCCCGAGAAACTCGACGCGACAGAGCATTTCCGGGCGAAGCACATCTGACGGAGCCAGGATACTCACCTTTGCCTGCAAGGTGTTGCGTTGCAGATCAGCTTCGCCGGTGATGCGGGTGACTTTCCCTTCAAAGATCTGAGCCGGCAACACGCTGCAATGCACCTTGGTTTTTTGACCAACGTGAAGCCGGGCAGCATCGACAAGGGGAACATCCACTCTGACTTGCAGCTTGGCTGGATCATAAAGCACCGCGAGGGTTGAACTGTCCGGATGATCCATCGCCAGCATTTTCTTCTCTCCCGGAATGGCGGTCAGCCGTAAAATGCGGCCTGTGATGGGAGCAAGAATGCGAGTCCGATCCAAAGCCAGCTTTTCCTGAGCCAGCGACACGTGGGAAAGGTTGATTTCCTCGTCTTTCGTGACAATGGCAGTTTCCGAACGAGCGATTTCAGCAAGCTGTTCACCGAGGTTAGCCTTGGCAACTGCCAAATTGGCCTGCTCACGCTGCAACCTTAGTCGGGCAGTGATGACATCTGAATCCGAGATGGCCCCGCCTTTTAGCCCCTCAAATCTCTTGAGTTGATCTTTGGCTTCTGATTCCAGCGTCTCTGCGGCCAGAATCTCCGACTTAATTGCGTCTCGCTTACTGATAGCGGCCGTCACCGCAGACACCGTAGATATTCTTTCTGCTGTCAACATGCGAAGTCTTCCCTCCGCTGCCGCCAGTTTCAGCTTGGCATCGTCATCAACCAGATGGGCGATGGGATTTCCCTTTTCCACCATTTGCCCCTCCAGAACATGAATGGACGCGACGACACCATCAATCAATGCGGAGGCTTTAACCGCGTAGGGATCAGGTTCGATCCAGCCGCTGGCTTGGAACAACAGTGAAGATGGTTCTTTATTAGCGGATGAGTCAGATGCATTCCCGGTGGTTGCAGCATCAGACGTTGCCAGCACGATCACCACTTCCGCCTCCACAGCAGGCAAAAGGCGATCCCTGAATAAGATGAGAAAAATCAGCGCAAAACCAACAAGAATGGCCATGGGTAGAAGCCATACAGGCGTGCGTCGAGCAGGCATAGAAGCCTCGTTACTACGCGACAAAAAAGCAATGGATGATGACATGAAAAATGGACGAAAATATGTGAACGACTGCGCTGACAAAAGCGCTTGATGGCATGTGCAGGGTCACAAAACCATGCACACCGGGGCTATAGGCTTCCCGGTGCTTAAATCGTCCAAATGCCTAAAATCGCTCGTCGAGTGGACGGCGGCGGCAGAGCTAGAAGCTCATTCGGAATTCCCCAACTGCCAGTTTCAATGTGAACGGGAGTAATAACTGGTGCGTAAACTTCCGTAGGAAGCCCGACTGCATAAAACGAGGGAGCTCGGTCAGGTTTGGCGGGAAGATTGGAATCAGGCAATTTTTTCACCTCCAGACAGCAAGGCGTGCCATCGTGCTGCTTACCATCGGCATCACAGTCATC
>VFKY01000040.1 GCA_009885275.1 Verrucomicrobiota bacterium
CATGACTATGAAAATCAAAAACGCATTCTTTCGGAAGGCTTGAGTTCTCGAGCAAATGTGGAGTTCACGATCGTTCACGAAGGTGGCGACACTCGTAATCACAAGGTGAGCATTTATGCGAATCCCGATTGGGCAAAGGGCTATGATGTTGTTTTGCACAACGAGTGTTTCGGCGCGGTGGAAGATGTCGCGTTTGTCGAGGGAATCGCCAAGCCTCATTTCGAAGGCGTGCCGGCCGTGATGTTGCATTGCTCTGCACACAGTTACCGGACGGCCAAGACCGATGAGTGGCGCAAGTGTGTCGGGCAGACCTCTATGAGTCATGAAAAGAACCGCGATCTCAATGTAAAAAACATCAAGCCTGAGCATCCTGTTATGAAAGGTTTCCCGATGGAGTGGCTTGATAAAAAAGACGAACTCTACAAGAACGAGAAGCTTTGGGAGAATTTTATTGCTCTCGCTCAGGCTTATGGTGAGGACACCAAGAAAGATCATGCCCTCATTTGGGTGAATACCTATGGCAAAGGCAAAGTGTTCGGCACGACCATGGGCCATGCCAACAGTACGATGGAAGATCCAGTTTTCCTTGACCTTGTCGCGCGCGGTCTTCTCTGGACCTGCGGCAAGCTGGATGACAACGGCAAACCATTGGCTGGTTACGAAGCGAAGCAGAAGTAGTCGTTGAGACAGCAAGTCTTGCTCATTGTGTTCACGGCAAAATCATGGTTTATGAGCTGTGATGGAAATGAGAAAATCATGGCGGCATTTTACCATGGGAGCGAACTTGCTTGCTCCCTTGCTTGCTGTGGTCCTTTTATTTCAAGGGCAGGGTTGGTGGGGTTTGTCGATCATCATGACCGCGCATGCGCTCTGGCTTGTGCCTACGCTTTGGCCGCAGTGTGACTGGTGCGGGAAAGTTTTATCGCGACTGCCGGACGACCGGAAGGAAGTGTGGCTCACGATCGACGACGGTCCTGATGTCGAGGACACGCCACAACTGCTGAACCTGCTCGATCAATATCAGGCCAAGGCCACGTTCTTTTTCATAGGAGCAAAAGCGCAACAGCATCCTGAGCTTGTTACGGAGGCGTTAAAGCGTGGTCACGGAGTGGGGAATCATACGATGACGCATCCCCAATATTGGTTTTGGAGCTATGGTCCAAGAGCGGCAAAAAGCGAAATTACGACCTGTCAGCAAGTGCTCACCGACGCGAGTGGTGGCATATCGCCACGATGGTTTCGGGCACCAGCTGGATTTAAAAATCCCTTTGTTCAGGCGACCGTGGAGAAGTTAGGACTACGCCTTGCCTGTTGGAGTGCGCGCGGACGTGATGGGGTGGACTCTGACTGTCAGCGAGTGCTCGAGCGTCTGAAGCGAGGCATCAATCCCGGCGCCATTATTCTTATGCACGAAGGGCGATACGACAGTGATGGCGAGCGTCTTGCTCCGAAGGTGCTTGGGGAGTTACTGACTTGGTTACAGGAAAATGACTACCGCTGTATTTTACCTACATAACCCTTTCAAATACCAGTAGGTAGTTGTTGAATGGAGTTTTCCCATAAAGAGGTAAGCATTCTCGTAGTTTCATGCCATGCATGGACATGGCTTGTTCCAACTCCTCACGTGTTGGGTAAGTTAGAGGTGGCGATTTCATCAGCCTGGTAAAGTTCATCAAACGATCCGTATAAGCCGTGAAGTAATAGCGCCAGTTACGTTCACGAATGCCGCTTCTTATGATGAGCATTCCTTTTGTCGTCACGTGATCGGCGGCTAATTTAAGTAGAGCGTGTTGATCTCGAGTATTGAGATACAGTAAAACATCAAGGAGGCAGACGTTGCCGTGGCAGTCTGGCCAGGGTTGATTGGCGTTGCCACAGTGAAACGCAAGGGGTGGGCTGTAGGAGTGAGCGATGAGACCGGCAATCCCGATCTTCTCGATGTCGAAATCCACGCCATGAATCGGAAATGTTAGGCCGCGTTCACGAAGATAAAACTCCAGCAAGCCAATGCCGCAACCGATGTCGAGTGTGGGGAGCGGTGCCTGCCCCTGCAATAGATCAAATACCGTGGCATAGATAGGATCGCTACGCAGTTTCCATCTGGCGTAGTGATGATAGAATCGCGTAGGAAAATTAGAGGCAACGCGGTCGATGATCGTCACCAAGTCTAGAGCTTTGACAATTGGCTGGGCACTGTTCACATGATGGACAAATGCTAAAGAACGTCAGGCGTATTTGATTCGCTGGCAACTGAAGATGAGAGGCGGTTACGCAGAGCTCGATCATTCAATGCTTTGTCCACGGTGTCTTGGAGTGCTCGGGAGGTCATTTCACGGAGACGAGGGACTGGTGAACCGCTTCCGGGAACATAAGTCGTGCCTTCGCGTTCTGAAGAATAGACGTTGCTGAAAATGATCTGACCCGTGGACTGGAGAACTATATTAACTCTGATACTGACATAGGCGGCGGGCCGAATGACTTGATCGCAATGCAGATCAAGAATTTCCCCAGTGATTACGTATTGAGACGCCTCTTTAGTGGCAAACATGCCTCGTGCACTGAGTCCGTGGGCGAAGGCGTTACGGACTACGTCTTCAATGGCTATTTTAGTCGTTAACGTTTCGATAGGAGTGCCTATGGGACTGCGCACGATACCGATATAAGCTGAACCTTCACGGCGCATATTAGCAAAGCGACCGGTGGAAATTTTTGCTGC
>VFKY01000272.1 GCA_009885275.1 Verrucomicrobiota bacterium
CATGCTTTTGAATGACGTATCAGCCAGATGAGTTCGTGCAAATTCGTTTGATTCAGTAATGTAAGGATGTTTTTTCCTGTAATACTTGGGGCTTCATTCACTCGTCCAACGAGAATAACGGGATGGGAGTGAAGGCAGTCGCATAATGCCTGTAGGACTTCGCGGGTAAGAGATTTGCCGTCGCCTCGAGAGTAGGGGTGGAGCAGGATGTAATTTTCCGGAAGATCAGGAATCGTGGGGCGCGTTCCGTTCGGCAATGGAAATTTCAAAGGCGTATCAGTTTGGAGTTCGACACCCAGTGCCTGCAACATGGTTAGGTGTCGATTGATCGCATGAGCTTGCGCATCGACTTTGACCGTATCTCGATAGATGAGCGAGGCTCCTTCACGAGAGTCAGACATTCCGATAATGGGGTCTGTTCCTCGGGCAAGACAAACTAACGCGCTGCGCAGCAAGCCTTGAAAGTCTAAGGAAATTTCCGGCAGTTCACGTTTGGCTGAGTTAAGTTCTCGAGCCCAGTGTAGAAGCTTTGGAAGACTGCTAGTGCCGCGAAATTCACCACGCGGGAAGGATATTACTTCTGCGATGTCAGGATTGTCATGTAACAAGGGCATCCATTCAGGATTACAGAGCCATCGCAGCTTTAAATGTGGGAACGCTTGTTTAATCAAGTGTGCCGCTGGTAATGTGTGTACAATGTCCCCAAGTGAACTGGGTTTAACGAGAAATACCGACGCGAATTGCGAGAGGTCTGCCACAGGCATTATACTCATCTTCCGAGGGCGAGACGCTCTGCTAAGACTGGTGGAAGACCGACATCGAGAATCTTTTGCTGGGTGGTATGTAAATCGTATTCCAGCCGGCGGATGTTGACCGTTTGCTTGTCGACATCATAGACAGCATACGAGGCACGCCAGTCACCGTCACGCGGTTGTCCAACGCTGCCGACATTAATAAAATACTTTACGCCTCGGCGTAAAGTGACATCGGTCTCCCTCAGGCAGCGTACCGTATCGTCTTTTTCGTAAATACGAGGCGTATGAGTATGGCCATAAAAGCACATCTGGGTGAACTGGTAGCTGAAGCTTGCCATGGCATCAAAACGGTTGGATACATAGGCCCAGCTTCCAGGGGAGTCTAGTGTTGCATGGACAATGGTGAAGTCCCTTGCTTGGCGCACTAGCTTAAGCTCGCGAAGCCAATGTTTTTGATCATCTGTTAGATGTTGACGTGTCCAGAGCAGGGCACTCTCAGCCAGCGGGTTTAGATCATCCAAGCTTCTGTCCTGAGTTGCTTCCTCGTCGTGATTTCCCTTAACGACGGGACAATTGAGGGCTCGAACATAATCAAGGCACTCTCCGGGGTTGGCATTGTAACCCACAATGTCACCTACGCAGACGAAATGTGTGCATTGTTGTTCCTGAGCATCACCCATGACAGTCATGAGTGCTTCCCAGTTTGCGTGTATGTCTCCAAATATTGCGTAGCGCATGAAAATTAGCGGTTCGTCAGTTTTGACGTGGTGAGGGTATAGGTCAAGACTTGAAACAGCATATGTAGTAAAAAAGCATAAAAAACTGTATTTTCATGAAAATGAATATCTTCCGATCTGTCGTCAATTTGGATTAAGGTGCTTTTGTAGGTACTGGTACCCTCTTCTCAACTGGTATTTCAAGTTTTGCCTCCAATATAGGCAAATCACGCATGATGCTGGCATATCGTGCACCACTATCGTAGTAGCGTTTGAGGATAGCGTAGGCTTTTTCCCATGATGTTCTGTCGTTAAGTTTGACTAGCTCATAAGCTCCCATGCGTTCATAAAAACTCTTTGCGCCATGGTCATAGGCGTTGAGATAAGCTTCTGCTGCAAGTTTTGGATCTGGTTTGCGATCGCGATAGATGTCGCCGAGTTTCATCAAGAGTCGGGGATTGTCAGGCAAGTAGCGCAATCCCTCATCAAGAATGCTGATGCCACGGTTCACATGGTCGCGGAAGAGCTTGTTCCGAATGGCTGCGCGCAGTTCATTATTGTTTAGATAGTTGGAGGCTGCGTTGTAAGCCATGTGCCAAGAAGCTTCTTCCCAATAGGTGGGTTCAGTAGGTTGCAAACGAGTGGTGAGCGTCATTAAGCTGTCTACGGTACCCCAGTCGAGGTTTTCAAATGCCGTGTAGGATTGTAAGTAAGAGATGCTAGCGATTAATGATCGTAAGCCTCCTAGTGAGGCGGCAAAACCCATTTGTCCGAGCGATTCGCGCATTGAGAGATCAAGCCCCGTATCAAGTAGTTTTTGCCTCCGAAGTGTCGCTGTGAGGCTATTCTCGAGGGGTAACTTCGATAAGCAGATAGCGATCAACAATGCGAAAACAAGCAGCTTGTGTTTCATAAGGCATTAGTTTTAGAGTTCCTTATCGACAAAGAAAAGGTAGGCCGTCGCTGTGTATCCTACGATGTAGAGTGTGGCCATGCCTCCCATACTTGCCAAGGTAACCGCAGAAATTATCTCGCCTGTGATAACCTTGTCTACGACGTCGAAAAGTTTAAGATCAGGGCAAATAATAACAACCAAGCCGCTGATGATTTTTCCAAAACCCGAGGAAAGTGTATCATGAAGAAACCAATCGCGCAGGAGTTGCTGTCCGTGTCCGATGATGGTGAATGCGAATGCAACTACGATGGTAAACAAAGTTGAGCTCGCGAAGCTTGAGATCAGAAGTGATAGTGCGGCTATCACAGAAGCTTTTAAAAATACAGCGAAGACACCAGCGTGAACGCCCCAAGTCAGGCCGTATTTTCCGATGATCATTTTTATAGCGGCAACATTCTCTGGAGTGGCGCTTTGCTCCTGCTTAAGTGCGGCGATTTGTCCTGTGATGATCAAGGATTGTTTTATCCAAATGACGGCGCTTAAGATTAGGTCCATGATGAGTAGACCTCCCCCAATAAGCAGGAGAACTCCGAGTAGTTTTCCGATGAGATATTCGTAGCGTGGTACTGGCTTACTAAGGATAGTGTAGAGAGTGCGATCTTCTAAATCTTTTGGAATAAGTATGGAAGTGGCGGCAATGGCGATGACTATAGAGAAGATTTGCAAGGAGCCAAAGGACACATCCTTGAGAAGTTTGAGCTGTTGCTCGGGACTCATGGTTGGGAAGGAAAAACCAGCAGCGATGGCGATAAGACTGAATACGGTGAGAAAAGCCAGGATGCGCATTCGCAGCAGTTGAGTCACCGTGTTCGCGGCTAGTGTCCATATCCTGATTACAGAGAAGGCTTTGTATTTTTGAGTTGTAATGGATTCGGTCATGAGGGTTCTTGGTCGCCAGTCTGTGTGGTGGATTCGAGGAATAGCTTTTCCAGAGTTGTTCGTGGCTTGCCTAAAGATACTAACTTTGTCTGCTGATCGTTTTTGTTAATGAGTCCCCTGATTTGCTCAAGTAATTCAGGGGAAGCGTCTTCAAGAATGATCTCAGTTTGATTTCCCACTGAAATAAGATCCTCTAGCTTGCCCTCTTTCACCATTTGTCCGTTGGACATAATTCCGACATGGTCGCAGACCTCCTGTATTTGTTCAAGAAGGTGGGAGGTAACGACGATGGTTGCTCCCCGTTGTTTGAGTTCAAGAATAAGATCACGGATGCGGCGTGAACCAACCGGATCAACGCCTGCCGTGGGTTCATCAAGAATGAGTAGCCGTGGTTCATTGATTAAGGCTTGAGCAAGTCCGATGCGTTGAAGCATGCCTTTAGAGTAGCCGCCGACCCTTCTGTCTGCGGCATGAGTGAGCCCAGTTAGCGTAAGCATGGCCTCGGCGCGGTCATGTAATTCGCTCCCTTTCATATTGCAAAGTTTGCCATAAAAATGGAGAGTTTCTCTGGCAGAAAGATGCTTGTAAAAGTAAGGATTTTCAGGGAGAAATCCAACATTGTTTCGGCTGGCTACTTCCTCGCTATTGCGTCCAAAAATGGCGGTTCTCCCTTGAGTCGCTTTGACAAGTCCCAGCATAATTTTCATGGTGGTAGATTTGCCGCAGCCATTGGGGCCGATAAGTCCATAAACCTCACCCTGGTTAACTTTGAAGGATAAGTCCCGCACGGCCACCAGTGCTTTTTTGGTCATGCCGATCTTGAAAATCTTGGTCAAATTTTCAACACTCACGGCCGTAGTGGGAGATATGTCAGGAGTCATGTCTTTAAATAATACTAAATCCACGCACGTTGACTAGGGACGGAATATTTTGAGTTTCCATATCTTTGATGTTTCCGCCAAGGGAGCTTTGCATGATATCATCAAAAAAAGCTTCCAACTCATCATCATCATGAGACATGGCTTGAAGCTCTACTCGGCCATCAGGAAGGTTCTTCACCCATCCGATAACTTCGAATCCCGATGCGATGCGTTTAACGGCATAGCGAAAACCTACCCCTTGAACTTTTCCAGAATAAAATGCTTGTTTGGCGGCCATATGTCAGATGACTAGATGAAATGAAAAATAACATGTTGGCAACAAGGATTCCTGATTTCACTATTTGATAACAGTAGGTGCAAGTTTATCGGTAGCGGCTTTTGCAAAGGATGCTTCTGATGCATCTACCACAAAAACACCATGTCCGTTATGAGTGCGTTTCATGAGAATGAATCTTTCGGAAGCGTCTAATTGAAAGACATTTGGAGCCGCGTTTGATGAGGGTGTCGAGCCTTTGTATTTGTTGAGAAAACGAGTACGCATAGCACTAAAAAAAGTATCTGCGGAGTCACTGTCTTTCCAGAGCGTCTGCCAGACTGCGTGATCCCGTGTTCCCTCATCGCTAGAGTAAGTGAGCAGGTGATCGTTGCGCCAGCCTGGGAGGATTGCTAGAGCGATTGGATTTGGAATAAACTGTTTTAACAAAATAGCTGTCGCAAGCGGTCCCAAGGTATCATCCCAGATGGGAGTTTTCCCTGAAATGATGTTGTTTTTCCAATCAATGGGCTCCAGTACAAATGGGGTTTCATGAAGATATATCCGTGCATCAAGCACTTCAGCTCCGGTAGTTGGGGGTCTTTGATAGGCTGCGTTGACCTGCTCCCATTCGCCGATGCTGTGGAGGGCCTGTGTAAAATCAAATCCAATATCAAAGGGCAACAGTTCCACTTCTCTCAGGAAATTTGGAATAGGGACGGCGCGCGAAGGGTCATCGGGATCTTCTCCCACGCCGCCACCTCCTCCTTTGGTAGGGTTTCTCATAGCATGAAGAAATCTTGTAAGCGCGGCATCTCCCGCTAGCAGGCAATCGCTAGCGAGTCGTGCATCAAGGGTCATGGATTTTGTTTTTGACGGGTAGAGAGTGGTTGCGAAATGCTTGAAGAGATATCCGTAGCTCAAGGCTAACGCATTTTCCTTTTCATCATTTTTCTCTGTGAGATAGAGAGTCTGGTCGGTCTGATCATACCAAGCACCGATTTGATGGGAGAGGAATGCTGCTTTCAGGGCCAGCGTGTCCACTCGATCTGGAATGACGCCAATCGCGGCCAATGCTCGGCCCTGAAGCTTACCGTGATCAGGTCGAAATTGTGGGGTCAACCATGTCGTGATACGTTTTTCCACTTCTGCCCGAGAAACGATGACGGTCGGAATAGGGATGTCCTGTAGGCCTCTTGTCTTTACTAATTCAATACCTATGCCCACAAAATCGGGCGATTCATCATCCGCGATGGGATTGCCAGGCGTGCATGGCGGATTGGGCATGGGGGTATCTTTTTTACCGTTGAGCGAAGCCAGTTTGTCAATGAGTTGGGAGTTCTCCTTTTGGAGTGCTCTTACTTGTTCTTGATAATATTCGACCTGACTCTCGAGTATTTTGATTTGTGATGAGGCTTCACCATCGAAACTTGTAGTATTGCCGCCATTATTGATCAAAAGAGGATTGGTGGCCAATGTCATGGAGTCGACTGATTCAGTGGCGCTGCCGATAAAGGCGACTTTAGTTTGCTTATCATGAAGGAGTGCGCCGATGCCAACTCCCAGAAGAAGAAGGCTGATTAAAATGATGACAGATCGTGGCATTTGGGAAGATAAGAGCGGTAATGAAAATGTCGAACGAGGATGAAGGCACTTAGCGCTTTGCTTTGATCGAGTTCGAGCCATGATTCCGGATGAGCATTCTCTGGCGTATTCGAGATCAAATGCACGACCTCAATAGTCGCGGTATGATCATGGGTGTGCTCAATGTCACCCCAGATTCATTTTCTGATGGAGGGCAGTTTATTGATACAGGCCGCGCGCTGGAGCATGGACTTCAAATGATTGCTGACGGGGCTGATATCATTGATATTGGGGGGGAGTCCACGCGTCCAGGTGCTAGTTCTGTATCGGTTGAGGAGGAACTCCGCCGAGTAATTCCGATCATTCAAAGACTGCGTCGAGAGACGTCTATTCTCATATCTGTGGACACCATGAAAGCAGAGGTCGCTCAGGCTGCTATCGATGTCGGAGCCGATATCCTTAATGATGTGAATGGGTTCAGGGATGCAGACTTACTCGATGTCGCGGCAAGAAGCAGCGTAGGCATCATTGCAATGCACATGCTTGGCACTCCTCGAACGATGCAAATAAATCCTGTTTATGCCAATGTGATTGAAAACGTAAGGGCTTTCTTTTCGGAGCGCCTTGCTACTTTTGAGAGAATGGGCATAGCGCCTGATCGAGTGGTGTTTGATCCTGGGTTTGGATTTGGTAAAACTACGGAGCATAATCTCATTATGCTTCGAGAAATGGGAAGACTGAGGGTAGGAAATCATCCTTTGGCCATCGGAGTATCTCGAAAATCCATGATCGCGCGTTTGTTGGAGGATCAAAAATTAGAAAGTCGCTTCTGGCCAACCGTGGCGCTGACTTCCTGGATTCGTGAGTCTGGAGTGGAAATAGTGCGAGTTCATGAGGTTAAGCCCAATGTGGAAGCCATGAGAATGATGGAAGCGATTATACAGCCTTCCCGTTAAGTATTCCTTATTTGACTCTACTCTAATGGCACGCTATACGCTCCGTTCTCTTTTCAGTGAGAAAACTGTATCAACCCCATAACTTCCTTATAAAACATGATCAAAATCGGCATTAATGGTTTCGGACGCATCGGTCGTCTTGTATTTCGCGCTATCTGTGACCAAGGACTTTTGGGTAAAGAAATCGAAGTGGTAGCAGTGAACGACCTCGTTCCTGCGGACAACTTGGCCTACCTCGTGAAGTATGATTCTACTCAGGGCAAAGCTAAGGAAGAGGTCTATAGCAAGAAATCCAATCCCAGCCTTGAAGAAGACGACATCTTGGTCGTTGACGGGCATGAGATCAAATGTCTCGCCGTCAGAGAAGGTCCTACCGCATTGCCATGGAAAGAGCTTGGCGTCGACATCGTCATCGAGTCCACCGGTCTATTCACCGATGCGGCCAAAGCCCGTGGACACATCACCGCCGGTGCTAAAAAGGTCATCATCTCCGCTCCCGGCAAAGACGAAGACATCACCATCGTCATGGGGGTGAACCATGAAAAGTATGATCCTGCCAATCACCACATCATTTCCAACGCCAGTTGTACCACCAATTGTCTTGCTCCAGTGGTTCATGTTCTGCTCAAAGAAGGTTTTGGAGTTGCTGAAGGCCTCATGACCACTATTCATAGCTATACCGCTACCCAGAAGACCGTGGACGGACCGAGTAAAAAGGATTGGAAGGGTGGCCGCAGTGCCGCCATCAACATCATTCCTTCCGGAACCGGTGCGGCCAAGGCGGTCGGTCTCGCTATTCCTGAAGTAAAAGGCAAGCTCACCGGCATGTCCTTCCGTGTGCCAACTCCTACGGTCTCTGTCGTGGATCTTACCGTAAAGACGGAAAAAGAAACCAGCTATAAGGAGATTTGCGCAGCCATGAAGAAGGCTAGTGAGACCTATATGAAGGGCATTCTTGCATACACCACCGATGAAGTGGTCAGCACAGACTTCATTCACGACCCTCATAGCTCCATCTTTGATGCTGGCAGCGGTCTTGAGTTAAACAGCAAATTTTTCAAGCTTGTTTCTTGGTATGACAACGAATGGGGCTACAGCAATCGTTGCGTTGACCTCGTCAAGTATATCGTCAGCAAGCAGTAGTCTTTTCACACAGACTTTTCAGCGATCACCGGAGGACCTTATCGGTCTTCGGTGATCGCGTGACCTTCTCTCTTCTCAGTATTGATCTTTTAAAGTTCCTTTATGTCCAAACAAACCATCCGCGATCTTGATCTCAAAGGTAAACGCTGTCTCGTCCGTGTAGATTTCAATGTGCCCCTTGACGACAATGATGGGGTTATGGTGATCACCGATGACACTCGCATCAAGGAAACATTGCCGACCTTGAAGTATCTGATCGAGAAGGGGGCTAAACTGATTCTTTGCAGTCACTTGGGTCGCCCCAAAGGGCAACGTGATCCCAAACAAAGTCTTAAGCCAGTGGCTATCAAACTCAGTGAGATTCTTGGAAAGTCGGTGGCTTTTGCCGACGATTGTGTGGGTGAAGCGGCCAAAGAGCAAGCCTTGGCACTGGGCGAGGGTGATGTGCTTCTCTTGGAGAACGTGCGCTTTCATGCAGGTGAGGAAAAGAATGATACCGAGCTTGCCAAGCAGATGGCCGAGCTTGCCGAAGTTTATGTGAATGACGCTTTTGGCTCCGCGCACCGCGCGCATAGTTCCACCGCTGGTGTCGCCGCTTTTTTGCCTGCTGTCTCCGGATTGCTCATGGAGAAGGAGCTTGCTTATATGCATGATGAGCTTGAGGCCCCCGAGCGTCCTTTCGTGGTCATCCTCGGAGGTGCCAAGGTAAGCGACAAGATCAAGGTCATCGATCGCTTGCTCGACAAGGCTGATACCATCCTCATCGGTGGTGGCATGGCTTACACCTTTAAGCTCGCTCTCGGTGAGAAAATCGGAAAGTCCCTCTGTGAACCAGACAAGGTTGATACTGCGAAAGCTGCTCTGGAGAAAGCCAAGGCTAAAGGTGTAAAATTCCTTTTGCCGATTGATAACTTCATTGTGGAGGAACTAAATTTCAAGAATAAGACCGTTAGCCCTGGTAAATACACCAGTGTGGGTGAGGGGATCCCTGATGGTTGGGAAGGTGTCGATATTGGTCCTGAAACTATTGCACTTTTTAGCGCCGAAGTGGCGAGTGCCAAGACGCTAGTCTGGAACGGACCGATGGGGGTTTTTGAAATCAAGGACTGCGCCAAAGGAACATTCGCTATAGCGGATACCATCGCCAAGAATCAGAGCTGTAAATCCATCATCGGTGGTGGCGACAGTGTCAAAGCCGTAAAAAAAGCTGGTGTAGCCGACAAAGTTACATTCATTTCCACTGGCGGTGGAGCCAGTCTTGAGCTACTCGAAGGTAAGGAACTGCCTGGTGTCGTGGCATTGCTGGATAAATAACGGTTAATTAAAACGCCAACACTTACTCTCAACGCATCATGCTCACTGTATCCCGCAAGCCCATTGTCGCCGCTAACTGGAAGATGAACAATCCTCCCTCGGAAACTGAGAAGTTTCTTCGGTCCTTCCTCCGCCTCATTCCAGACAAATGTCCAGTACAGGTTGTCGTGGTGCCACCCTATGTTTCTCTGTCATTGGCGCAAACTTTGATTCAAGGCGGTCGCACCGAGTCAGTAGAACTGGGCGCTCAAAATATGAGCGAGTTTCCTAGTGGTGCTTACACCGGTGAGATCAGTGCGCTTATGCTGAAGGAGTGCGGCGTGCGTCATGTGATTCTTGGTCACAGCGAGCGTCGCGCCATTTTTGGTGAGACGAACAAAACGATCAATGCCAAAGTGATCGCCGCTCTCGAAGCCCGCATGCACCCCATCCTTTGTGTGGGTGAGACGCTCGAAGAGCGCGATGCCGGACGGGTCGAGGAAGTGCTGGAATCACAGACTCGTGAGAGTCTTGCTAATGTTGGTTCTCGCCGTTTGCTGGATATCGTGATTGCCTATGAACCTGTATGGGCAATTGGCACCGGTCGCACAGCATCCCCTGAACAAGCACAAGAAGCCCACGCTTTTATTCGTAAAGTGCTCGCCGAGATGTTTGACGTTGATACCGCCAACAAGATTCGTATCCAATACGGTGGCAGTGTAAAGCCTTCGAACATGGCGGAACTCATCGCTCAACCTGATGTCGACGGTGCTCTCGTCGGTGGCGCTAGTCTTGAAAGCGGTAGCTTTTACGAGATTGTCAAAGCCATCATGGGCTACATCAGTGACAACAAGCTAGTGTAGTGAGATGGTGGTGGAAAGGCGGGGGGAAGCCTGTCGCTATGCGCAACGGAGGTAACCCGTTGATGCTTGCTTAGTTCACTTACTCACGATCTGTCGCCTTACCGTTTTCCCTGGATTGAGCAGATCATTTCGTTCCAGTCCGGTGATGCGTTGGATGTGACGGATGAGCCAGATGAAGACGAACAAAATCACGAGCATCAAGGGCGCGCCAATGACAATAACTCCAGCCCAGTTTAATTTGCTGATGCCTTTGACAAAAGCTTCGCTGCCTGGCGCCTTGTCCTGCAAGAGATAAAGGGCAAGAAAGAAATTCCCCACAGAGCTACCAATCATTCCCAAGCTCATGCCCCAAGAGGCTCGGAATAGTGCATGGTTAAATGCGCTTTGCTTTTCAGGTGTATCGAGTGCTTTGTATATTGACTTGAGATTGAGTAACTTAGGTTGCATGATCAAGGCATTGATGAGTGGTTTACCAAGGCGATGACTAATAGGAAATGCCAATCCGAGAATTACAGG
>VFKY01000055.1 GCA_009885275.1 Verrucomicrobiota bacterium
ATGGCCCGCATCATGATTACTCCTACCTCAGTAACGGTGCAGCGGGATGATAATGACCATGAAGGACCGGATAAATCGATCGTCTTTGCCCGTTTCAAGGCTGATTTCAAAGCAGGAACATGGCATAAGGTTCACATGGAAATGGTGGGAGACACCCTACTCGGGCAAGTCGATGATCAGATCGCTTTCGGCAGCAGTGACCTTTTCAAGACTGAAAAGATGTCTCCCGGTTTCACCGTTGGCGGTCAGTCAGTAGACTTCCGTAATCTTAAAATTTGTGAAGCCACCGCCAATCCGGAATGGACAAGCGTGAAGGCCAGCTTGCCTAAGTTCAGCGCTGAGGGAGGCCCCGTGAAAGCAGCGAAGAAGAAGGCGGAATAATTTAATCAGGGTAATTCACTACTTTTGCCTAGAACGCCTTGGGTGCTGATCAGTGCCAAGGCGTTTTTTACAGCCGAGCTTCATGCAGCGTGGCAACCGACGGGTTAAATAGAAGTTTCGATTCCCCATTTGCTCACCTGATAACCTGCGCTAGTTTCCACACCAGCATGTCAGGTTGGATTGTCGCGGTGATTTTTTTGTTTTTTGGAGTGGGGGCGGGATTATACCTCCTCTCTTCTTGGCGACGAGAACAGTCTGAGAACGACCGATTGAAACGTGAATCACAGGAACGTCTCGATCGAAAGCGGCGCTTCTTTGAGTTTCTCCATACACTCGGAAATGCTACTTTTCAAGAACGGACACTGGCGTCCCTCTACCGAATCATCACCGAAGGAGCGGCAGATGTCGTCAACGCAGAAGGTGGTACGCTCTACCTCGTAGAAGGAGCCCAAAACAAGCTCGTTCCACGTCACCACACCAAAGACTGCCCTCCCCTCATTGCCCTGCCCGAGCGCATTGTTGATCAAGCGAAAACCAACGCCGGCACGCTCGGCAGCTTTTTAAGATTGCATAGCGTGGCACCCAATGAGGGAATCATTGGTGAAGTTTTTACCTCACAACAGCCACAAATTGTTTCCGATTTGCGTAAGCACGAAAGCTTTAAGGGAGCGCTGAATTCCTTTCAAAAACATGTTTCCGCTCTGGTCGTGCCGCTCAGCTATAAGGGCCGACAACTCGGTGTACTGGTCGCTGCCAACAACAAAGTTAACCACGTTTTCTCCCAAGATGCTCTTGAAGTCTTTGTCGCCGTCACGGAACAGGCAGCGTTCGCTCTCGGCAATGCCCAAGCACATCAAGAAGCTAACGCCAAGCGTCAACTCGATGACGAACTGCGCAATGCCAGTGAAATCCAACGTATTCTTTTGCCAGAGAAATCACCGGAAATGCCGGGCTTTGAGATTGCTGGGCGCAATGTTCCCGCCAAGCTCGTCAGCGGCGATTACTTTGACTTCATCCCTATTGGAGGCACGCATCTTGGTGTTGCGATCGCTGATGTCTGCGGCAAAGGAATTCCCGCCGCATTAATCACAGCCATGTGTCGTAGCGTGTTACGATCCAATGCCCGTGAAAATCTCG